>JANXYW010000277.1 GCA_025355835.1 Chloroflexota bacterium | reverse complement strand
TCAACGAGCCAATCAGCCCGCATCTCACCAGCGAATGCGCAGCCACCATCCCGCCGCCGTAGCGTGGGCTTTCCAGCCCGCGCCCTGCCCGATCGCTCGCCCCGTCCGATCGATGTAGGACAGCCGCCCCCGGCTGTTGGCAGCCCGCTTCATCCAGCACAACCGCGCGCGGCCGGTGGACGGACGAGAGTACTGATGGTCCGCAGATGTAGGACAGCCGCCCCGGCTGTTGGCAGCCCCCTTCATCCGGCATAACCGCCTCGTCCGTGAACCCGCTCCCCCGAACCGAGAGCCCTCTCCGCGACGTGGAGAGGGCGCGCCCGACGGGCGCGGTGAGGTGCGCGAAGCGCCAACCCCACTCCATCCAACTACCACCGCCCTATCTCGAACCTACTCTCCGAACCGAGAGCCCTCTCCACGTCGTGGAGAGGGCGCGCCCGACGGGCGCGGTGAGGTGCGCGAAGCGCTATTGACGAACGCCCGTTCTACGCCCTATACTCCCCATCCGTACGGTTGTTCGCAACGGAGACGCACGGATGCCCCTCGAACACGCGCTGCAAGCCCTTCGATCCGACCCGGAATTGCGCCGGAGCGCCGACGGCCGCTCCGGCTTCGTCGAGTGGCGCGAGCTTCCGGCTGTTGATGCGCGCTACGGCGATTTCCCAGCAGGCGCCGACCAGCGCCTCATCGCCGCGCTCGCACGCCGCGGCATCGATCGCCTGTACACGCACCAGGCCGACGCATTAGCCGCAGTGCTGCGACGCGAGAACGTCGTCGTGGTCACGCCGACCGCATCGGGCAAGACGATGTGCTACAACCTGCCCGTCGTCCAGACGATCCTCGATGATCCCGACGCGCGCGCGCTCTATCTCTTCCCGACGAAGGCGCTCGCCCAGGATCAGATGCAAGAGCTGCACGCGCTCGTCTCGGACCTCGGCGTCAACATCGGTACGTTCACGTACGACGGCGACACGCCGGGAGACGCCCGGCGCAAGGTGCGCGAGGCCGGCCATGTCGTCGTGACGAACCCAGACATGCTGCACACCGGCATCCTGCCGCACCACACCAAGTGGGTGAAGCTGTTCGAGAACCTTCGCTACGTCGTCATCGACGAGCTGCACCAGTATCGCGGCGTCTTCGGCAGCCACGTCGCGAACGTCATCCGTCGTCTGCATCGCGTCTGCCGCTTCTACGGCTCCGACCCGATCTTCATCTGCTGCTCGGCGACCATCGCCAACCCTGCGGAGCTGGCGCAGAACATCGTCCGCAAGCCGGTGACGCTCGTCGATAACAACGGGGCGCCGCGTGGCCGCAAAGTCGTCGCCATCTACAACCCGCCCATCGTGAATCGCCAGCTGGGCATCCGCGAGAGTTCGGTGAGCGCCGCGCGGGCGATCGGCTCGCGGCTGCTACAGGCGGGCGTCCAGACGATCGTCTTCGCGCCGTCGCGCGTGCGTGTCGAACTCCTCCTTCGCTATCTGCGCGAGGCGCTCAAGTCGCCTCCCGGGCACGCCACCGGCCCCGACGCTGGCGCCGCCACGGTCGAGGGATATCGCAGCGGCTATCTGCCGAACGAGCGTCGCGCCGTCGAGCGCGGGCTGCGCGAGGGCCGCATCCGCGGCGTCGTCGCCACGAACGCGCTCGAACTGGGTGTCGATATCGGCGGGCTCGATGCGGCGGTCTTGACCGGCTACCCCGGCACGCTGGCCAGCGCCTGGCAGCAGATGGGTCGCGCCGGCCGCCGCCACGACCTCGCGTTCTCGGTGATCATCGCGTCGTCGTCGCCGCTGAATCAGTACGTCGCCGCAAACCCCGACTACGTCTTCGACACGACGCCCGAAGCTGGACTCGTCGACCCGGACAACCTGCTCGTCCGCGTCAGCCACATGAAGTGTGCCGCGTTCGAGCTGCCGTTCGACGAGAAGGACATAACGGCCGGAATAGCCGGCGTCGCGGGCGACTTCGGCGATCGCTCGGCCGAGCTGCTCGATCTCCTGAGCGATGAAGGCGTGCTGGTGAAGGCCGGCGGCCGCTATCACTGGATGGCCGAAGTCTTCCCGGCAGAAGGAGTCAGCCTGCGCTCTGCGGCCATCGATAACTTCGTGATCATCGAGCAGGGGCCAAAGCCGCGCGTCATCGGCCAGATCGACCGGCCCGCCGCACCGTTGCTCATCCACGACGAGGCAATCTACATGCACGGCGGCCAGCAGTATCACGTCGATCGCCTCGACTGGGCGGAGAAGAAGGCCTACGTCCACAAGGTCGATGTCGACTACTACACCGACGCGAATCTCGCCGTCGATCTCGAAGTGCTGGAGTCGTTCGAGCGCGCCCCATCGCGCGGCTGCGAGGTGGACCACGGCGAAGTCGCCGTTCGCGACGTGGCGACCATCTTCAAGAAGATCAAGCTCGATACGAACGAAAACGTCGGCTGGGGCCGCATCAGCATCCCGGAGGAGAGCCGCCACACGACCGGCTACTGGTTCTCGCTTGGCAAGGATGCGGTCGATTGCCTCGGTCGCGCCGAGCTCCAGGACGGACTCTGGGGCATCGCGCACCTGCTGCGCCATTTGGCGCCGATCTTCCTCATGTGCGACCCGCGCGACCTGCAGGCGGTCGCCCAGATGCGCTCGCCCTTCACCGAACGCCCGACGCTCTTCCTCTACGAGAACCAGCCCGGTGGCGTCGGCATGTCGCGCCGCCTCTTCGAGATCCACACGAAGCTCATCGAGGCGGCAGTCGACGTTGTCCGGCGTTGCGATTGCCCATCCGGTTGCCCCGGCTGCGTCGGCCCCTCGATTGGCGACCACGGCACCAACAAGCGCGCGGCAGCGCTACTCCTCGACCGACTCTACGAGCCCGTAGCCGAGTTGGCAGCAGTGTAGGGGCGGACCTATGTGTCCGCCCGTGTCGGCACGAACGCGCGGACGTGCGAACCAACACCGAGCAGTCACGTAGGGGAGGCCCCACGTGGCCTCCCGCTGCGGGCGCGCATGCACGCATCGGAAACCGTGGCGCGGGCTGGAAAGCCCGCACGGGGCGGCGTGGGGTGTGGCGAACGTGCACACCCTCGCCATAACCAACGAGGAGGCCGAACATGGTCACCGCCGCCACCTCACTCTCGCTCCGCGATCGCCTTCACGCCATCGTCGCCACCGAGCCGCGGCTCCGCCCGCACGCACCGCCGCTCGCGCCCGAACCGCCACCCATCGCGCAGATCTTCCGTGGCGACTGGCACGAGACCCAGCACGGCCCCGTCTTCGTCCGCGACGAGTGGTTCCCGCTCGACCATCTTCACGGCACGGTGCCGCTCGGCGCAGCGCTCGACGCCGCACCGGAGGGGCTGCGCATGTTGTTGGGCGCGGAAGCTGTGCCACATCCTTCGCGCCTCGCCTTCTTCGACATCGAGACGACTGGCCTCGCGGGCGGCACTGGCACGTACGTCGTGATCGCCGGCCTCGGAACGTACGAGGCAGCGGAGCCGGGCGACCCGCTCGCCTTCCGCATGCGCCAGTACTTCCTCGCCGACCTGGCGCACGAGCAGGCGATGCTGGCGATGCTCGCCGCCGATACTGCTCGCTTCGATGGCCTCGTGACGTACAACGGGCGCACGTTCGACGTTCCGTTCGTCGAGACGCGCCTGACAATGGCGCGGCTGCCGTCGCCGTACGGCGCGCTGGCGCACTTCGACCTGCTGCACCCGGTTCGCCGCCTCTACAAACACCGGATGTCCGGCTGCCGCCTCGCCGAGGCCGAACGACGCTTGCTCAAGCTCGATCGCCCGGACGATCTCCCAGGCTGGCTGATTCCGCAGCTCTACTTCGACTACCTCCGCGCCGGCCGCGCCAGCCCTCTCCGTGGCGCGTTCCGACATAACGCGGAAGACGTGCTCTCGCTCGTCGGCATCCTCGCGTCGCTCGCGGCGCTGCTCTCGTCCGACGACATCGATCCCGATGACGCTGTGGCGGTGGCGCGCTGGCACGAACGCGCGGGTGACCCGCATCGCGCCGCAAGTCTGTATCGGAGCGCGCTGCCCTGGCTCGAGGGCGGCGAAGACTGGTCGTGGGCCGCCACCCGCCACGCGGCGCTGTGCAAGCGCCAGGGCGAACGCGCGGAAGCAGAGGTTCTCTGGCGTGTCCTGTGGGCGCAGGGCGACCGCGCGACAGGCCTCGAGCTGGCGAAGCATCACGAACATCACACTCGTGACCTCTCCGCCGCCGAAGAGGTCACGAGCGCACTCTTGGTACGCGCTACGTCCGCAGATCAGATGTCCCTCGAACATCGCCTCACC
>JANXYW010000404.1 GCA_025355835.1 Chloroflexota bacterium | reverse complement strand
CCAGCGCAGGAGACATTCGCGGGCTCGAAGTAGCCGTGGGCGACTTCGTATTCGGGGCCGATCGCGGAGTTTTTCCCACAGACGTCAGCCTGCGCCGGAGGGTCGAGTGGGAGATCGATACCGTTGAAGAACGCCGCGTCGTTCGCGTCGTGCTTGTGGTCGCCGTTGAAGTCGGGGGCAGACGACGGGTCAGCGGCATCCGCCTTGTTGAGGCGATGGTCGCCGTTCTTGTCCAGACACGCCAACTTGCTGAACGTCGCGCGCGGCTGCTGCGACAATCCGCTCGTGTTGCACGCGACGAGCATGAAGACCGCGAACGTTACGAGGACCGCTATCCTGGTCATGCTTCAGCCTAACGCATGAGGCGGAGCGTGCCGGCTACGGGTTGGTCCGCATGAAGTCGTATCTCGTGAGCTGGCGTGCGCCTGGGCGTCGTACATTCGCACGCCCAATATCGCGCGCTGTGGTGCGGGACCTTCGACGTGGGCGCGGCGTGTACGCTCACACCCTGAGCCCCTTCGTACTGACCACCGGATTAGATCATGCGCGCGGGATGCACGCAAGAACGCATTCAATCAACAACTGGACGCTGCACTAGTCGCGCATTACGACGTCGAGCGCCGGCCACGGTGGACCCTCGCGCAGGGCACGGAGGAGTTCGCGCCCTGCCCGTTGGCCGTTCGGGAATTGGTCGCTCGAATCCCAGCGCCACGCTGCAACCATCGCAAGAACGAGGCCCCGGCACTCGCCGAGCAGTTCTTGATCGACGCCCATATACCGTTCGCTGACCTCTTCGGGCACATGGGCGAGGTCGAATTCGACCGGCCCACGGCAACACGTCTCGAGGTCTATAAACAGCGGCCCGTTCTTCGTGCTGAGCACGTTGCCTGGGTGCGGCTCGCCGTGCAGCAGTTGCTCGGCGGCGCCGCGGTCGCAGATCGTTTGTCGCAGGCTTCGTAGCGTGTTGTCGAGAAGCTCCCGGTCCGCGTCGGCGAGCGCCGGAGTGAGGTCGCGGCTCGCAACGAGATGTTCAGCCTCGGCGACTCGATCCGTGAAGTGCGGCGTCGTGACATCGAGCATTCGCATGCCGGCATGCAGCCGCTGTAGCGCATTCGCGTAGTCGGCTGGTGTGACCGGGCCAGTTGCCACGGGTTCGTAGTAGGTCCACAGTGTGATTACGAAGCCGTCAAGCTCGTGGACGCGAGGCTGCACTCGAGGCTCAAGGACGCCGACGGGGCTCTCGGTTTCGGCGAGCCGTTGAGCAAGCTCGACCTCGAACTGTGCGACCTCATGCCCTACATCTTCGGCTTTGGCTCCGCGGCCTTCGCCGGCCCCGTGAGCCGTGGCAAGCGCGCCAGGATCGCCCCTTGTTCGATATGCGACTCGGGCAAGGACGTCACACGGCAGCAGGCGCACAGCGAGCTTGTTCGAGTTGCTAAGAACGAGCGCGTTCGTCGACTTCAGGCCAAGTGCTGAGGCGATCGACATAGCCGCAGCCACCGCGCGCGAAACCTCCGTTGTCTGCATCTTCCGTTACCCTCGCCGATGTTCGCTCAGGCTGCACCCCCGGCGGGGTAGAACCTGCGACCATCGGTTAAGAAGGATCGCTGATGAATCTTCGTGTCCGCGGAGCAACTGTGACGTTGCATCTGGTCCGAGAGCGTGTCGAATTGAAACGAGCGCTATGGTCCCGATGCCCAGCAGGCTAGACCATCGGATTAGATCATGTTCACGAGTCGTACGCAAGAACGCGTTCAATCAACAACTGAACGCTGCGCACGGCGGCCCTACACGGCGTCGACCGAGGGCCACGGCGGACCCTCGCGTAAGGCGCGGAGAAATTCCGCCCCTGATCGTCGACCGCTCGGGTGTTGGTCGTCTCGACGCCAGCGGCATGCTGCGACTATCGCCAGCATGAGGCCGCGGCAGTTGCCGACCAGTTCTTGATCAGCGTCCGGAAAGTGCTCGCTGACCTCTTCGGGCACCCAGGCAAGGTCGTACTCGACAGGCCCGCGAACAGCGTTCTCGAAGTCGATGAACAGCGGCCCGTTCTTCGTGCTGAGCACGTTCCACGGGTGCGGCTCGCCGTGCAGCAGCTGCTCGGCGGCGCCCCGGTCGACGATCGACCGCCTCAAGCTTCGCAGCGTGCTGGCGAGAAGCTCCCGGTCCGCGTCGGCGAGCTCCGGCGTGATGTCGCGGTTCGCTACGTCTTGTTGAGTGTCCGCGACTCGATCCATGAAGTGCGGCGTCGTGATATCTATCTGCCGCATACCGGCATGCAGGCGCTCGAGCGCCTGCGCGTACTCGGCTGGCGAGAGCGCTCGAGACGGCACAGGTTCGTAGTAGGTCCACATGTCGATGACGAAGCCGTCACGCACGTAGACGCGTGGCTCGACTCGAGGATCAAGCGCAGCTACCGGGCTATCGGTCTCTGCGAGCCGCCTGGCGACCTCGACTTCCAATTGTTGGCCGCTGGCCTGGTAGGCCAGGGGCGCGACCCGGGCAACGACGTCGCAAGGCATCAGGCGTAGGACGAGCCGGTTCGAGTCGTTAAGTACGATCGCGTCCGTCGACTTCAGCCCAACCGCCGAGGCAATCGACATAGCCGCAGCCACCGCGCGCGAAACCTCTGATGCTTGCATCTTCGCGTCCCTCACCAGGTGCGGACGTACCGCTAATTTCTTGATCTCGTAGCGCAGTAGTGTCGCGCAGCTTCTCCCGCTCCCGCGGACCAGTGTAAGGTTAGTTGCCCGTGTTCAATGCAATTATTCGTTCCGGCTTCGCGCCGAGGCCCACAATGACGTTTCGTCGCCTGCAGATCCCCGAGGCCTTGCACACTCACGTGCGCGTCGCCGGAGCGGAGGCGTGGCTACGCGACCTTCCGGCTCTCGTCGCGGATTTCGAGCGCGCGTGGTCGATTACGGTCGGTCGTACGCTCGAAGGTGGCCACGAAGCGTTCGTGGCCGAGGCAACGATGGACGACGGGACACCCGCCGTACTGAAGATACTCGTCCCGCGGGCTGATGAGGTTCGGCACGAGATCACCGCGCTACGGCTGGCGGACGGTGAAGGATGCGCGCAGCTCTATCGCGCAGCCGAGGGCGCCGGCGCGATGCTGATCGAACGGCTCGGGCGGATGCTGTCGGAACTCGACATGGCACTGGAGCAGCGGTTGGTGATCATGTGCGATGCCGCCGCGCGGGTCTGGCGACCGGCGCCCAACAGCGACTTACAGACCGGCGCGGCGAAGGGGCGCTGGCTCGTCGACTTCATAGCGCGGACCTGGGAGGAGGCGGGGCGTCCGTGCTCTGAGGGCGCAGTGGCGTACGCGATCGGCTGCGCCGAACGCCGCATCGCCGCACATGACGACGAACGCGCGGTGCTCGTCCATGGGGACGTGCATCAATGGAACACGCTCGAAGCGAGCGACGGCTACAAGCTCATCGATCCGGACGGCCTACTTGCTGAGCCGGAGTACGACCTGGGCGTACTGCTGCGTGGCGACCCGGTCGAGCTGATGCAAGGCGATCCCACGGAGCGCGCGCGATGGCTGGCAGGTCGCACAGGCCTCGACGCAACGGCGGCCTGGGAGTGGGGCGCGGTGGAGCGCGTGTCATCTGGGCTCGTGTGCCACGTCATGGAGATGCAGCTAGAGGCACGGCAATTCCTGGAGGCTGCAGAGTACGTGACTACAGTGAGCGCGCCGTAGGCAGGCTGCGCATCGTCGCGAACCAACGGGCCGCGCGCGGGGAGATGGCGAATATGCCGGATGTTCCCGTGGTCGCGACGGGCCGCCCGAAGTCCGCTTGCCCGGTACCGGCGGTTGCCAGCGTTCGGGCGGACGCGCAATTGACGCACTCGCCTCGTGGGCCATATCCGCCCGCTGAAGTGCGATGGTGCAGTCCATCGCCTTCGTTACGTACGCGGTTGCGGCTTGACGCCGGCGGCGGTGAGGAACTGGCGGATCTGCGACGCGTGCTCAACGACGTGCGGCGGGATGCTGCCGACAAGCGCTCCGAACGTGGCGCCGTGGTGGCGATGCGTGGCAGGCAGTGGGCGGGCCGCGGCGTCCTCGGTGAGGGCCTCGAGCGTTTGGCGCGCCCTGCCGCGGCACCATTCGATGTACCCGAGCAGTTCGCCCTTGGTGAACACACGGGAGGGCCAGGCCCACACGTGCTCGTCAAACGGTGGCGGCGGCTCATGCGGCTCGAACCCGCCGGAGAGGTCGTAGTCGAGGCAGAAGAGTGCGTGGTGCGCCAGGTTCCAGGGGGCTGAACCGGCCAATCCGCCGTACGGCCCCGGACCCGCAGGCGCCTCGTCGGGCCACAAGTCCGTCTCCCACAACCGGTCGGGGCAGTCGGACAGCGCCGCCTCCATCAGCCGGAGCGCGTCCTCGAAGTTACGGGTCATGCTCTGCACAAATGCGGTGGTCACGGTGCAGGTATAGCGCATCGAGGAGAGATGGTACCCCCGGCAGGATTCGAACTCTCCGCGTCGAGACTGCGTCCTGCGACCGTCGGGGATCTGCGACCGTCGGATGAGAACTCCGCTCGGCCATGTTGGGGTGCGTCAGGCGTTGCCTGAATCTGAGGAAGAGCGAACGTCACGCACGACGCCGACGAGTCTCATGGCCATGCCCGCGTGGCAACGGTCCATCGGATGATATCTTGCCCAAGAGGCACAGCGATGTCCGCCTTGTGGCTGTTGCGCCCGATGGCGTATCCCGATGGAGTATAAGGAAGCGTCTTTACCGAAACGGCTACGCCGCGTCCTCCCTGCGAGCCGCGCGCAAGAGCGCGTCGATCTGCTCCGCGGTGACCGGCCGTGAGAACAGGTATCCCTGCACCACGTCGCAATCGAGCGCCCTGAGGCTTTCGAGCTGTCCGCGATGCTCGACGCCTTCCGCGACGATCTTCAGGTGGAGCGTCTTACCGATGTTGACGATGGCTGATGTCAGATTCTCGCTATCGGTCACGACCGTGTCAACGAACGACTTGTCAATTTTCAGTTCATCGAAGGGGAACTGCTGCAGATAGCTCAGCGATGAATACCCCGTACCGAAATCGTCGATCGAGAGGCGCACGCCCAGTTCCTTCAGCTGGGTCAGAACCGCGATCGTAGTCGTGACGTCCTGCATGGTCGCGGACTCGGTGATCTCTATCGTGAGGCACGCGGGATCGAGCCCTGACTGGGCGAGTATCGTGGCCACATTCTGTACGAAGTGCGGATCGCGGAGCTGGCGCGCGGCCACATTGACCGCGACAGACTGCATCATCGAACCGGCTTGGCTTTGCTGCCAGACCTTCATCTGCTGGCACGCCTCGCTCAGCACCCACCTGCCCAACGGCACGATGATGCCCGATTCTTCGGCGATCGGAATGAACGCCATTGGAGGAATAAGCCCCTGCTTGGGATGATTCCAGCGGACGAGCGCTTCGACACCGGTGATCTCAGCCGTGTCGATGGCCAGCTTGGGCTGGTAATGCAGCACGAACTCGCCCCGCTCCACGGCCCCCTGGAGGTCGTTCAGAAGCGCGAGGCGGGTACCCATCGTACTTTGTACGTTCTGGTCGAAGACCTCGAAGCGGTCCTTCCCGTCGGCTTTCGCGGTGTACATCGCCAGGTCCGCCTGACGAAGCAACTCCAGGCCGTCGGCAACGCCGGTGGCCCGCGCGACCCCCACGCTCGCGTGTGCGAATACCTCGAGACCGTCCACCTCAAATGGAACCCGGAGCGATTCGACGACGCGCTGCGCGGTTGATTCGGCCGCGGAGTCTGCCGCGCCGTCCAGGAGAATGGCGAACTCGTCTCCGCCCAGGCGGGCTACCGTGTCGCCCGCGCGAATCAGGGCCGCCAGTCTCTCGCCGACCTTCACGAGGAGTCGGTCGCCGACACTGTGTCCGTGCGTGTCGTTGACGGACTTGAACTGGTCGAGGTCGATGAACAACACGGCCAACGCGTCGCCCGTGCGCCGGGCCCGGACCAGCCCGTGTTCCAGCCGGTCGATGAAGCACTCGCGGTTTGCCAGCCCGGTGAGCCCATCGTGAAAGGCCTGTTGCCGCAATTGCGTCTCGAGTTGCTTCTGCACACTGATGTCGCGCGCGATGCTGGAAACAAACTCCACGATTCCGTCCTGGTTGCGGTGCACGATCAGCGCGTGGGACGTGGGAATCTCGCTTCCGTCCGCGGATAGAATCGCTGCCTCGCCCGTCCACGTGCCGTCCCGAAGCGCCTTCGACAGTCCCTCCGTTTTCACGATGTCGGAAGCCCAGGCCGGCATGTACGCCGGGACGTCCACTTCGCGCAACGCGGCCACGTCCACGTCGGCGGCAATCCCAAGTGCGGCGCGGGCCGCAGCGTTGGCGTAGATGAGCTTACTCGCCAGGTCAGTAGTGACCACAACGTCGGGCGTGGCTTCCAGCGTCGACACCAGCTGCATCAATCTCGCCTCGAAAGCCTTACGTTCGCTGACGTCCCTCGCGATCGTCGAGAGGAATTCCGGCGTACCATCGGCGGACCGATGGACGATAACCAATTGTGAGATCGGCGTTTCTCGCCCGTCGCGCGAAACCAATGCCGTCTCGCCGCTCCAGACCCCGTCTCGCACGGCGGCTGGGACGCCCTCGGTCTCGACGAGGCTTGCTGCCCACGCCGGATGGAAATCGGAGATGCGCTTGCGCGAAACGTCCTCGTCTACGGACATCCCCACCATCCGCCGCCCAGCCGCGTTCACATAGATTGCCTGCCCGTCCATGTCGGCCGTACCGACGAAGTCGGTGGTCGCTTCGATGACCGCCGCAAGCTGAGCGCGCCGTTGTTGTTCGCGGCGAAGGTCTTCGATGAGGACGGCCTGCGCATCCTGTTGCGCCAGCATCTCACTCGCCACTCGCCACAGACCGACCATGAGCCAGGCGAATCCGATGAAGACGAGGATACGGTGAACGATCTCGGCCGGGTCACCTATGAGATATGCCGTGATGTCTCCAGCCGTCTCGATGAAGTGAACGATGCCCAGGAGGATCAGCCCGCCACACGCGAACGTCACGTGATGACCGATGCGCGGGCTGAGGCGCCGCCACGCAAGGTATGTCGCTACCAGCCCTACGATGAACAGCACGCCATCAAGGCTCAGCGTGATGCGCTCCAGTCCTTCCGGGACGTGTGCAAAAACCAAGAGAGGAAACGACGACAGTGGAGTGCTCATTCCTTACTATCGGCACCCCCCCCCCATTAGTCTTGGGCGCATGGCGCCCCGTTCGGCGGGCCGAAACTACAGGTGCCTCCACCTCGCCGACTGAGTGTCCAGCATTAAGCGGCGCGCCCTGAGGCGGGCCCACGACCGTGTCGTTAGCGAACCGCGAACAGGATGTGGGGAATGTTGGCACGGTGTCGATAGAACGTCGCCGCCGCACGACAGCTTCAAACGCTCGGGCAGGTAGGATGCTAGCGATCCGTAACCGGTCTACCACAGGATCGGAAGATGGCACCCCCGGCAGGATTCGAACCTGCGACCGTCGGATTAGAAGGTGGGACGGCGGATGCGCTGTGCTTCGGAATCGGACACCGCCACCGAAAACACGGTAGTTATCAACTGGAAACGTACAAACTTCGGGCGCTCTGTTGAGCTTTGGCACGGACTCAACCTCCTTCAAGCCCGGAGCGGTACGCGAGGATCTCCACCCGATGTTCTTTGAGATGCCCATACCCTGGGCCCTGCATCATTCGGTACGCAGTGCGCCCTTCCGTAAAACGGTCCTCTGGTACGGCTATCGCGGCATTGATGAATTCGTCAAACGCAACGCGAAAGTCAGCGACCACGGTCGCGGGTGAGTTCGAGGCCGCCTCCCGAGCGTAGTCCGCATTGCGCTCATCTACGTCGAATGCCTCGCCTTCGGGCACTGGTCGTTCGCCGCGAGCTAGACGGCGCAAGATCTCGGCATCGAAGTGTGCCCATCCCGTCAGGTGCGCGATTACGTCGCGCATGCTCCACCCGTGGATACCAGGCAGTGTGAGCGCATGGTCGTCTAGCCCCGCGATTGCATTCATCACCTCCGCAAGTTCCTGCCGGGCACGCGCGATCAACTCATGCTTCTGCATCGCACCTCCGTACGTTCATCGGGGCGCCGTTCGCAGAAATGGTACGGCTTCTAGCTCGCGCACACGTGCGAATTCCGATTATGGTGGCACCCCCGGCAGGATTCGAACCTGCGACCATCGGATTAGAAGTCTCCGGGTCGCTCCGGGCTGATGTCAGGCGTTGCCTGAATCTGAGGAAGGTCGAACGTCACGTACTACGCCAACAAGTCTCATGGACATGCCCGCGTGGCAACTGTCCATCGGATTAGATCATGGTTCAGCTGACACCGCAAGTTCTTGAAGAACTGCCGAGCGCGGGTCGCGCGAACTTGCCCTTCGTGAGCACCATCTCCTCGTCAAAGTTGAGCATCATGCCCGTGAAGGTGATCTTCATGTCGGAGAACGTGCCGGGTGCACCCCTGTTCCGTGGGTGTTGCTCGTGAACGTACGGGAACGTGACCTACAGGCGGGCGGATGGCACCGATTCTAATTTCGTAAGAGCCGCCCACGTCGCCTCGTTGATTGGGATCCAATCGTTGAACGCGAGGCCGTCCGGCTCGTTTGCTGGGCCCACCAGTGCGCGGAACTGCATCGTACCCACCTCGGGGTCGGTCCAGATCACGGGGTATTGCCAGCGGATCTTGACGGTGGCAGGTTCGGCGTTCTGCCAGGCTGTGAAGAAGGTCTGGATGAACCTCGGATCACCGGCGAAGAAACGCTGCAGCACCGACAAAAAATACGGGCTGGGGTCGTCGAGCGTCTCCGGGCCGCGGAAGTGCCCTTTGAATGCGCCCGCCATGACCGTGAGGATCTCGGGGAGGTTCGTGCAACGGTCGGCGAAGCGCGGCGTACTCGCCAGTGCGAGCATGTTCCGATCGAGCGGTTCCAGAAACTCAGTGGCAAGGCCGACCCGCCAGAGGCGCTGCGCCGCGTTGTTTGC
>JANXYW010000270.1 GCA_025355835.1 Chloroflexota bacterium | reverse complement strand
CGGCAA
Organism: Chloroflexota bacterium; assembly: GCA_025355835.1. Taxonomy (GTDB): domain Bacteria; phylum Chloroflexota; class Dehalococcoidia; order DSTF01; family JACRBR01; genus JANXYW01. The sequence continues at coordinate 2,655 of JANXYW010000270.1, read as the reverse complement.
GGATCAGCAGCTCGAATCGGACAAGGTGCTCATCAGCATCGGCTTCGAAGCCAACGTCGAATCGCTGGGCCTCGACCGCATCGGTGTGCTCGTCGAGCGCGGCTACATCAAGACCGGCCCCGGTCTCACGACCGGTGCCGACGGCGTCTACGCCATCGGCGACGTCACCGGCATCAAGAACCTCGCGCACGTCGCCTCCGCGATGGGCGTTATGCTCGTCGAGCGCCTCGCCGGTCTCGACACGCCCGAACTCGACTATGCGAAGATGCCTTGCGCGACGTACTGCCAGCCCGAAGTCGCCAGCATCGGCCTCACCGAGCGCCAGGCGATCGACGCCGGTCACGAAGTCAAAGTTGGCAAGTTCCCTATTCGCGCCAACGGGCGCGCCAAAGCGATCAACATGACGGACGGCATCATCAAGATCGTCGCCGATGCCGCAACGCGCGAGACGCTCGGCGTCCACATGATCGGCCCTATGGTCACGGAGCTGCTCGCCGAGGCGTCGCTCGGCATGACGCTCGAAGTGACGCCACGCGAACTCGGCTGGACGGTCGCCGCCCATCCGACACTCGCCGAATGTGTCAAAGAAGCGGCGCTCGCCGTCGATGGCGACGCGATTCATTTCTGGACGGAGTGACGTGGCCCGAAGCGTAGACAAGCAGCCCGCCGCGAGCGCGCGTGATGCCGCGCCGGGTCCGATCGCGCTGCTACAGACGATGATGAACATCCGCCGCTTCGAAGAGAAGGCGGCAGAGATGTACGCGCGCGGCAAGATCAAAGGCTTCCTCCACCTGTACATCGGCCAGGAAGCCGTCGCCACGGGCGCCATCGCCGCACTGCGCGGCGACGACTACATCGTCACCCACTATCGCGAGCACGGACACGCGCTCGCTCGCGGCCTTGAGCCGGGCCGCGTCATGGCCGAGCTCTTCGGCAAGTCCACGGGCGTCACCGGCGGCCGCGGCGGCTCCATGCATCTCTTCGATATTTCGAAGTCGTTCTTCGGCGGCTACGCCATCGTCGCCGGCCACATGCCGCTCGCCTGTGGCCTCGCCCTTGCCGAGCAGTACAAAGGCACGAACCGCATCGTCGCCAACTTCATCGGCGATGGCTCCGTCAACGAAGGCGAGTTCCATGAAGCGCTCAACCTCGCCTCGGTGTGGAAGCTCCCCGTGATTTTCATCTGCGAGAACAACCTCTACGGCATGGGTACCGCCATGCGCCGCGTCTCCGCCCTCGTCGAGATATACAAGCGCGCCGAGGCCTATGGCATCGACGCCGAACAGGTCGACGGCATGGACGTGATCGCCATGCACGCGGCGGTCTCGCGCCTAGCGGCGAAGGTGCGTACCGGCGAAGGTCCCGCGTTCCTCGAAGCGATCTGCTTCCGCTTCCGCGGCCACTCCATGGCCGACGCCGAGCTCTACCGGACGAAGGGTGAAGTCGAGCACTGGCGCAAACTCGATCCCATCACGCAACTCTCGCAGCAACTCATCGCCGAAAAGACCATCAAGAAGACCGACCTCGCGGCCATGCAAGCGCGTTCCGACACTCTCGTCGCCGACGCCACTACGTTCGCCGAAGACAGTCCGAACCCTCCGCTCGATTCCCTCATGCGTCACGTCTATCAGGAGCCGGCCGATGCCTGAGATCACCTACCGCGAGGCGATCCGGCAGGCGCTACGCTACCAGCTCCAGCACGACGAGCGCGTCTTCCTCATGGGCGAGGATATCGGCGCCTACGGCGGCTCGTACGCTGTCACGAAAGGCTTCCTCGAGGAGTTCGGCGAGAAGCGCGTGAAGGACACGCCGATCGCCGAGTCCGTCATCGTTGGCGCGGGCATCGGCGCCGCGATGGCCGGACTCAAGCCCATGGTCGAGGTGATGACGATCAATTTCAGCCTCCTGGCTATCGACCAGATCGTCAACAACGCGTCCAAGCTGCGCTATATGTCGAACAACCAGGTCAGCGTCCCGCTCGTCATCCGTATGGCCGGCGGCGCCGGCAGCCAGCTCGGCGCGCAGCACTCGCAGAGCCTCGAGAGCTGGTACGCCCACGTCCCCGGCCTCCACGTCGTCGCGCCCGCCACCCCTTACGACGCGAAGGGGCTGCTGATGGCCGCCTTCGACTCGGAAGACCCCGTGATCTTCATCGAACACACCGCCCTCTATCCGATGAAAGGCGAAGTGCCCGACGAGCCCTACCGCTTGCCGTTCGGCAAGGCCGACGTCGCGCGCACCGGCAAGGACGTCACGCTCATCGGCTACGGCGGCAGCTTTCACCAGGCGTTCCGCGCCGCGAAGCAGCTCGCAGCCGATGGCATCGATGCCGAAGTGATCAACCTCCGCACGCTCAGCCCGCTCGACACGGACGCAATCCTCACGTCCGTCCGCAAGACGAACCGCGCGATCGTCATCGAGGACGACTGGCAGTTCGGTGGCTTCGGCGGCGAGATCGCTGCGATCATCCAGGAGCACGCCTTCGACGATCTCGACGCGCCCGTCATGCGCTGCTCCGGCGCCAACATCCCGATGCCCTACAACGGCGCGCTCGAACAGGCAGCGCTACCGCAGGAGGCCGACATCATCCGCCTCGTAAAGAGCATGGTGCAACGATGATCTCCGAAGTCGTCATGCCGCAGATGGGCGCCGACA
>JANXYW010000263.1 GCA_025355835.1 Chloroflexota bacterium | reverse complement strand
CATCGCGTCGTCGGAGTTCGTCGATGCGGCGCAGGCGCAGGCCGATGCGCTCGGATTGCCCGATGTGCGTCGGATCTTCGTGCCGCATCCGATCCAGGACGCGACGGACGACGAGATGCGCGCGAAGGCGGACGCGATCGTGGAGCAGATCATCGAGGCGCTGGTGGACTGACGGAGCGGAACCGCAGATTGCGCAGATTTCGCAGAAGGGGTGACTTCACCCCGTTCGTTAGTGGATGGGCTGAGTGCTTATGAATGATGCGGGTGTGAAACTTCGTGCCGCGATGATAGAGGATGCGGAGGGCATCGCCATGCTGCACGCCGATAGCTGGCGGCGTACGTACCGGGGCATGATGCGAGATGAGTTCCTCGACGGCGATCTGGTGCAGGAAAGGTTGTCGGTGTGGCGGGAGAGGTTGCAGTCGCCTGCGCCGAATCAACTCATTGTCGTCGCGGAAGACAGGGACGTGATCCAAGGCTTCGTCTGCGCGTTTGGCGACGACGACGTTCGGTGGGGATCCCTTGTCGACAACCTGCACGTGCGCGGCGACGCCCAAACAAAGGGCATCGGCCGCCAACTCCTGCGCGAGGCTGCCGCCTGGGCCGTCGTCAACTATCCGAGGTGCGGGTTGTACCTCTGGGTCATGCAAGCGAACGACAATGCTCAGCGTTTCTACGAGCGCCTCGGTGGCTCAAACGAGGGTGCCGAGGTGCGGGAGAATGAGGAACGCGGCGCCGCTCACGTGTTCCGGTACGCGTGGTCGGACGCGCGTGGTCTGGTGGCGCCGGGAGCGTGCGATGAGCAGCGATGATCTGCAACGCGTAGCCGCTGGTTACGACGCTGTGTATGCGGCTGTTCCGACCAGCCCCACGTTGGCGCGCGTCTGGCGCGAACATGCTCTCGGGGCGGACTTTCCGGAGGGGTTCGAACACATCAGCTTCGCGACGCTCGCGGAGCTTCGCATCATCGCGAGCGAGCTGCGACTCGATACGGGCTCGATGTTCGTCGATCTGGCTTGCGGCATGGGCGGACCGGGGCTGTGGGTTGCTCGCGAAACCGGTGCGGCGCTCACGGGCATCGACGTATCTTTGGTAGCGGTTGCCGGTGCGCGCGAACGCGCAGCCAGGCTAGGTCTGGCGAACATCGCGCAGTTCTCGGGCGGCACATTTGCGCAGACGGGTCTGAGCGATGCCGCGTTCGACGGCGCGATGAGCGTTGATGCGCTCCAATACGCGCCGGACAAGCAGGCCGCGATGGATGAAGTTGCGCGCATCGTCCGGCCGGGCGGGCGACTCGTCTTTGCGTGCTTCGAGTTCGATGCAGCGCGGGTGGCCGGCCTTCCCGTGCTTGGAACGGATCCGGTCAGTGACTATCGCCCGCTGCTAGAACGAGCTGGCTTCAAAGTGTCGAGTTACTCGGAGACGCCGGGTTGGCGCGCACGGCTGACGAGTGCGTATCAGGGCATCGCCGATGCGAAGACATCGCTTACAGCAGAGATGGGCGACGCGGGTTGTTCGTCTCTGCTTGGCGAAGTGGCGGTCACATTGCAGGTGCAGCCGTATCGAAGCCGCGTGCTCGTTTCGGCGACGAGACGTTAGCCGGCGATTGGCGGGCATTTCGAACACCTCACCCCGGCCTGTCTCCGTCGGCGACTCTGCGATCGGCCACCCCTCTCCACGACGTGGCGAGCGGGAAGCGTGTTGAATTTGCTGGACGAACGCGGGCGCAACAGGTTGTCTCCTACGGCGACTCACGAGCGCCCCTACAGCGATCAATGGCGCGATCGCGAATTGTGACATTCAATCGACGACCGACGACCGACGACCGACGACCGACGACCGACGACCGACGACCGACGACCGACGACCGACGACCGACGACCGACGACCGAGTGACGCCAAGAAATAGGCGCGCGCGTTCACGGCACGTACGATGGGTTCCGCCAAAGACGCGTCACAAAGAACGAAGCGTGTCGGCCGCGGCAGGCGCGGCGTTCTCGCTGAAAAACACAAAACTGCAATTCAATGTCGTCTATCGTAACGACCGCCAGCCATAGAACTCGACAAGAGGTGACACCACAACGACCCTTAGCGATACCCCTCCTCCACGGGACGGCGTGGCAACGTCCACCATGCGGCTTCGCAGGCGGCGCGGAGGCCTTCGTCGAGATCGAGATCTACCGCTGCTAACGATGCGTCGAGCTGTTCGGGGCGGCTGGCGCCTACGATCGCTGATGTGATGCCCGGCTGGGCGATCGCCCATGCGATCGCGACGGACGCGAGTGCTACGCCGCGCGACTCGGCGAGCGGGCGAAGGGCATCGACGGCATCGAACAGCGAGTCCTGCCAGTAGCGATGCTGGTAGCGGAGCGCGGCGGTGCCGAGCGTGAAGCGCGAGCCTTCGAGCGGGTCGTCGCCTTTGCGGTACTTGCCGCTGAGGAAGCCGCCGGCGAGCGGGTTGTAGACGATGACGCCGACGCCCTGGCTGCGGGCGAGCGGCAGCAGCTCCGTCTCGATCTCGCGATAGAGCATGTTGTAGCGCGGCTGCAGGCAGTCGTAGCGCGCGATGCCGAGCCGTTCGCTCGCCGCGAGCGCTTCGCCGAGGCGCCACGCCGGGTAGTTCGAGCAGCCGACGTAGCGCACCTTGCCCCAGCGCACGAGATCGTCGAGTGCGCGCATCGTCTCATCGGCCGGCGTGCGCGGGTCGAACGAGTGCACCTGGTAGAGATCGATGACGTCGGTCTGTAGACGGCGCAGGCTCTCATCGACCGACTTCAGAATGTGGTAGCGCGAGATGCCGTTGTCGTTCGTGCCGGCGCCCATCGCGCCCGCGCACTTCGTCGCCAGCACGATCCGGTCGCGGTTGCCGCGCGCCTTCATCCACCGCCCGACGATCTCCTCGGTGCGGCCAACGGTGTCGAGCCCGCCGCCTAGCGGGTAGACATCGGCCGTATCGATGAAGTCGATGCCGCCCTCGAACGCGCGATCGAGGATGGCGAACGACGTCGCCTCGTCGCACTGTAGTCCGAAGGTCATCGTGCCGAGGCAGAGCGGCGGCACACGCAGCCCCGTGCGGCCCAGTTGTCGTGATTTCATTGCGGCCCATCCTTCCATCACAAATCGCGCGGACAAGGCAGCGTGACAGACCGCGAAATCGAGCGGAAGCTGCCGGGCGATGCTCGCGCACAGGTGCTATCATCGCGGCCAAGAGGAGCGTCGGATGGCCGAAATCACTGCTCGTCCTCAGACGGCGAAACGCGGCAGCTTCGTCGAGGCTGCGACGAGGCTCCGATCGACCGCGGTCGCGACGTTCGCGGGGCTGCTTTGCGGCGCCGTGGCGCTAGGCGTCGGCTCCCGACTCGCCATGCGGGTCGTCGCGCTTGTCGCGGGTGACGCGGACGCGGGCAAGGAGACCGACGCGGGATTCACCGTGGGCGATGTCACGGCCTTCACGCTCTTTCTGGCGTTTCTGGGTGGCGCCGCCGGCACGTTCGGCGGGATGCTGTACGCCGCGATGCGCCGCCGTCTCGCATGGGCAGGCCGCTGGCGCGGATTGGCTTTCGGTGGCCTCGTGCTTGCGATCTTCGGGTCGCCGCTCATCGAAGGCAGCAATCCGGACTTCGCGGAGTTCGGCATCCCGATTGTCAACGTCGCACTGTTTGCGGTGTTGTTCCTCTTCTTCGGCATCCTCATCGCGCCCGTGTATGACGACCTCCAGCGTGC
>JANXYW010000251.1 GCA_025355835.1 Chloroflexota bacterium | reverse complement strand
AGCAGCGCGATCTTGTCGTCGAGCGACACCGCGAACGGATCCTTCACCACCGGCGTCCGATACGTACCGCGCACCGACTGCGGCGGCCCGATGTCCGCGCGCGGCCCGCGCACGAGGCCGGATGCCTTCGCGACGCGCACCGCCTCGGCCGCGACGGCGGACGCCTCGTCGAGCGTCATCTTGTGGCTGGCGGCGAAACCCCAGAAACCATCGACGATCACACGCACGCCGAAGCCGAGCGACTCGTCGGCAGTCAGCGCCTCGACGTTCTTGTTGCGGACGGTGATGTTCTCCGACTTGAAGCGGACGATCCGCACGTCGGCGTAGTCCGCGCCGCGCAACTTCGCGGTATCGAGGGCGCGCATGGCGAGATCGCGCATGGTTGAGGCTCCTTCTAGGCGACGCGGCGGCCGAACAGCCGCGACCACAACGACTGCTTCTCCACGCGCGCCGACTGCCACTTCGCCTGCGCGAGGAAGTCGAGGATCGCGGCGTTCGTCTCATCGGGCTTCTCGGCCGTGAAGCCGTGCTTCTGTCCCGGCAGCATGATCAGCTTCGCGCCGGGTATGCGATTCGCCAGGACCGGCGAATTCGCCGCGTCGACGAATGTGTCCGCATCGCCAGCGATCACCAACGTCGGCGCCGCGATCTTCGGCAGGCGATCATACGTGTCGTGCGCACGGATTGCGGCGAGTTGGCCCTTCATGCCGACAAGCGTTTGTGGGTGCATCATGCCGGCGATGCCCATCTGGATGGCGGCGGGGCTTGGCCGCGCCTGGAACTCGGCCGTGAACAGTCGATCCATGCCCTCCTTGATGCCCTCAGGCGTCATCATCGCGGAGAGGTCGGTCAGCGCCAAGCCCTCTGCCGACTGCGCCATCATGGCGTCGTACCCGGCCGAGTGCGGCCCGCCCGGCGTCGTGCAAACGAGCACGAGCCCGCGCACGCGCGACGGATAGCGGATCGCGAATTCCTGCGCGATCATGCCGCCCATCGACGCGCCGACGATGTGCGCAGAATCGATGCCCAGGTGGTCGAGCAATGCCGCTGCATCGGCGGCCATCTGCGGAATGTTGTACGGTCCGCCGGCCTGCGTCGTACGCCCCACGCCGCGATTGTCGAACGCGATCACGCGATAGCGCTTGTCGAGCGCCGGTATCTGCAGTCCCCACGCGGTCGCGCTCATCGCGAACCCCATGATCAACAGCAGCGGCTCCGCGTTCGGATCGCCGTGCTCCTCGTAGTACATGTCGATGTCGTTGATCTTCGCGATGGTCATAGACCGTCCTCTCGATTGCTTTGCGCTGCGGCTACTTCGCGGATGCATCACCTTCGCGCAGGAACGCGACGATGTCCGCGTTCAGTTCGTCCGCGCACTCCATGAAGAACAGATGGCGGCCGCCGGGATACTCCTTCAGCCGCGAGCCTGGGATGCCGGCGGCGAGCACGCGGCCGTTCTCGACCGGAACCGTGCCGTCGTCGATGCCGTGCGCGACGAACGTCGGGCAGGCGATGTCGCGCAGTCGCGCGTGCGTATCGTGCGCCTGCACTGCCGCGATCTGCGTTGCGCGACCCTCTGGTGTTGAGCGCAGTTCGGCGTTCGCCTGCGACCGCGCGATGATCTCCGCGTCGTGCGCGGCGATGTAGGCGTCGCTGTAGTTCAGCGCGTACGTCGACCGCACGGCGGCGACCGGATCCGTGATGTCGCTCGCCGCGATGAACTTCAGCATGTTCTCGGGCGGCGGCAATACGTGCTGTGGCCCGCCCGCCGTCGTGCAGCCCAGCACCAGTCGCCGCACGCGTTGCGGATGCTCCAGCGCAATGTGCTGCACCATCATGCCGCCGAAGGACGTGCCGAAGACGTGCGCGGCAGCAATGCCTTCGGCGTCGAGCACCGCAGCAGCGTCGTCCGCGTACGTCTTCGGCGTCGCCGATACGTCGCCGATGCTCGATCGGCCGGCGCCGCGCGGATCGAGCACGATCACGCGGAAATGCTTCGCCAGCGGCTGCGTGTTCGCCCAGTAGATCTCGACCGTGCAACCGAAGCCGGGGTGCAGCAGCAGCGGCTCGCCCTGACCGTGCACTTCGTAGTAGAGTCGCGCGCCCGTTGCGCCAGCGTACGGCATATGTGCTCCCTTCGACGGGTGCTCGCGAACGTGAGATGGCTCGTCCAGCGTAGCGGCTGCGCGTCGCACCCGATAGCCAGCGCGAATCTACGCGAACGCGGCGAACATCTCCTCGAACGCCTTCATCTGCCCGCCCGATGCGCTGGACGGCACGAGGATCGGCGTGCGCACGCCGGCGGCGAACCACGCCTCGACACCCTCGCGGACTTCGGCGGCGGTGCCGTACAGCGTGCAGTCGTTCAGCCAGCGCTCAGACATGAGACCGGGAATCTTCGCGACGTCGCCGGCGGCCTGCGCCGCCTCGATCGCGCGCATCTCCTCCTCGTAACCGGCTTCGATCCAGTAGTTGCGGTAGTTCGGCAGCATCACGTAGCCGGTTAGGGTGCGGCGCATGATGGCGGCCGCCGCCTCGCGATCGTCGGAGATGCACGTCGGGATCATGTCGCCGATGTAGAACGACGCGTCGTTGCGCCTCTCCGCCGGCAGGTGCGCCAGCGATGCCTGCATGTGCGAACGCGATCCGTTCGCCCACACGCACCCTTCCGCGATCTCCGCGGACAACTCGACCATCTTGCGGCGCAGCGTCGCCAGGACGATCGGCGGCAGTTCGCCCGCACCCTGCTCGCCCGCTTTTCGTACAGCCGCCACGAACGCACGCGTATCGGCCAGCGGCTTGCCGACCGTGACGCCGAGACGGTGGTGCACCGGTCCGTGCGTGACGCCGATGCCGAAATGAAATCGCCCGCCGCTAATCTCGTGGATGAACGCCGCCTGCCCCGCGAAGTCGGACGGCTGCCGCAGATAGATCGGCTGCACCGTCGTCCCGAACGGGATCGTCTTCGTCTCGATCGCGAGCGCAACCGCAAGCCCCATCGCGTCGCCAAAGCTCGGCAGGTAGATGCCCTGATAGCCGCGCCGCTCGATCTCCTGCGCAAGTTCGATCGTAGCGGTTCGGCGACCCGCGACTGCGGCGAGCGAGAGGGACGGCATCTGCATGGTTGGCCTCCTGGTGATTGGTGATTGGTCGTAAGGATGATCGACGCGCGTCGGTAGAGCTAGCCGCGCGCCCATGTACCACCGGAGCGCGGGCGTTCAGCCCGCGTCGTGGGGCATCAAGAGGTCGTCTAGCCAAACAGCGATCGAGGGTGTCGGAGCGAGCATG
>JANXYW010000222.1 GCA_025355835.1 Chloroflexota bacterium | reverse complement strand
TCCGCTGCTCGCGCCACCATTCGAGCGTGCGCTTCTCCATCTCGACGAATGATGGTCTGGTTGGTACTGCGTTCATGGTTGTGTCCCTCACCCTGGTCGCCTGACGGCGACCTGTCCCTCTCCCTCAGGGGGAGAGGGATGGCTCTCACTTCGTTTCGAGTGCGGATTCGATGGTGCGCAATGCGGCAGGGAGATCGCTGCCGACGAGTTCGGCCGTGATCCGGACGAAGCGCATGCCGGTTGCTTCGATCGCTCGTTGACGGGTTTCGTCTGCGGCCTTCTGAGCGGCGTCATCGTGAATCGACCCGTCGATCTCGACGACGATCCGCTCCTCCGCACAGTAGAAGTCCACGACGAACGGCCCGATCGCTTGCTGTCGCCTGAACTTCACGCCGTGCAGGTGCCGCGCGCGGAGGGCGTTCCAGAGCAACTCTTCGGACGGCGTCTGGCGGCGCCGAAGTTCTCGCGCGAGCTGGTTCGCGCGCCACGCAACATCGTCCGCAACGGGCAATCGCGACCGCGCCTCGTCCAACTTCGTTCGCTGCTGTCTCATCACGTCTCCACTATTCGTCTCACACTTCGTCCCTCTCCCCTTGAGGGAGAGGGACAGCGCCGAAGGCGCAGGGTGAGGGCTCCGCCCGCTCCGCGCACGCAACGCAAAAGCCCGCCCCTACTGCAGGGACGGGCCGAACGATCGGTGCCCGCGGTACCACCCTTGTTCCCCGAACTCCGGAGCGCGGGCATTCAGCCCGCGTTCGCCTGATTCAAGGCATCTCTTTTCGGGCGCTATCACGCCCTGCCCTGTTAACGGGGGCTTCCGGGTTCGCCTAGTTGCCGTCGGCGTTCAGCGAACCGGCTCGAGAGGGATCTTCGACCGTGGCGTCTGCGTCCGGCTCGCACCATGCCCGGACTCGCTCGGCAGCGCCGTCGGCGTACTCGTCTCCGTCATCGCCTGTGGGTGTGAGTATAGGGTGCGTGTGCCGCGCCGCCAACCCGGTTCCCTCAAAAGGACACGCAAGGCTGCCGACTGGCCGGTTAACCTTTTGCTCATTCGGAGCGTTCTATTCGGTACATCCCTCACACTCCCGTCAGGCAGGAGACAGGTCATGATCGCGTCTCGCTTCGTCCGTCTCGCACCGTTTCTGCTTCCATTGCTGTTCATCAGCGCGACGTGCATCACTGACGTTCGGCGGCACGGCACGACAGGCCCGTGGGTTGGTGAAGTCACGAACTACGATCGCTCGACGATCGCCTCGGTCTACATGACGGGCAGGATCGAAGACGCGACGGGGCGCACGCTGCAAGGCGTGGGCGTCCCCGTCTGCCCATCGCAGCTCGCGCCGGGCGAGCGGGGGACGTTCGAGGTGTTTCCCGATGGCGTGTACACGCCCCCAGGGCAGCCCGCACCAGTACCCCCGTACACATTCGTGCCCGACCCCGGCATACAGGCGTATCCAGTGGATACGCAAGCGCCCGGCGACGCGCACAACGGCTTCACCGGCGAAGGATTGACGACGCGCCTGGTGAGCAAGGACGCGGTGCGCCGCTTCGCGCTCGTGGAATTGACCAACGGATCGCCGTTCACGTATCAGAACATCGTCGTGTGCGCGAACCTCCGCACGTCCACCGGCTCGCTCGCGGAGGTCGGCAGCGCGATGCCGTTCCCGAACACACTCCGACCGGGAGAGTCGCAGACCTTCCCCGTGTTCTTCAACAGCATGCCCGACGGCACGATCGAGTTCATCCCCCGCGGCGCAAATTATTGCTGCAGCAACGGCGTAAAGTTGACGACGGGCGGCTTCGACGTGACGGCGACTAAGCTCGTGGACGGCGGCACGGCGCTTCGCGTTGTCGGAGAGACGCACAACAACAGCGGCCAGACGCTGAACGGCACATCGCTCTCGGCGCACGCCGGAGAATCGTGGGCCGATCGAGCCGACGCAGTGGCTGTCGCTTGCGGCGGCGTCGCACCGTCGGGAACTGCTGCCCCGGGAGCGTTTACGATCCCGCTCGCATCTCGCCCAAAGCAACTCACGGCCACGATAGAAGGGGTCGAGGGCTACTTTGGCACGAACACGTATACGCCGCCGGTGTCGGATGTCGCGTCGGCTGAAGGCGCTCGCTCGGCAAGCGATTTGCCGACTCGGCACGTGGCCGCGACGATCAGCAATCCGACTACGGCGTGGATCGTGATCGACGGCGCCTGCCTGAGCCTTCGTGATGCGCGCGGGCGCCTCGTCGGCACAGCCTCGATTGCAGACACGCTGCCGTACAACGACCGATTCCTCGCTCCGGGGGCGCATCTGCGCGTGAGCGCGGATGTAGAGGAGCTAGAACCGTCGGCGATGGCTGAAGGTGCGGCGTATGGACAGCCGACCCAGCAGCCGGCGCAGCCGATCGCAGTTCCGGTAGTCGGATTCGACGGCGTCGGTCCCGAGAATCCGTCGCCGCCGCCGGACTACTAGGCGACTACGGAACCAACACCACGCGGCCGAGCGCGGCGCGCGACTCGATGTACTCGTGCGCAGCCGCTGCTTCGCTTAGCGGGTACGTCTTGTCTACTACGATTTTCAGTTCGCCTTTCGTGATGTCTGCCAGCAACTGATTCATCATCGGCACTACGCGCGCAGAGCTGCGGAACGTTTCGAGGCCGAAGAAGACGCCGGTGATCGAGCCGTTCGTGCCGCCGAGGGCGCCGATGTTGATGCCGGGCTCGGAGCGGCTGACGTTGCCGACGGTGATGACGCGGCCGCGATAGCCGATACACATCAGGCTGCCTTCGAGCGTTTTGCCGCCGACGGAATCGACGACGAGGTTGACGCCCTGGCCGTTCGTCGCCTTTCGCACGGCATCGACGAAGTCGCCGCTCTTGTAGTTGACGCCGATGTCCATACCGTACGCCTTCAGGCGTTCGAGCTTGTCGTCGCTCGACGACGTCGCG
>JANXYW010000184.1 GCA_025355835.1 Chloroflexota bacterium | reverse complement strand
CGCTATGGTAATACGAAAGCCCACTGGACCGAAGCGCGTCACGGCGCGCCGAAAGCCAGCGCAGAAGCCATTTTGGGAGAAGATTGCCGAACGTGGCAGGCGCATTCCGCCTGAGGAACTCGCGAACGTGCCGACAGATGGCGCGCGTAACCTTCATCACTACTTATACGGTTCACCGAAGCAGGATCCGGACTAGTTGCCGTCGTTGTTCGCCGACGCCGTCTATCTCATCGCACTCCTCTTTCCTAACGACGACCTGCACCCTCGCGCCATGGAAATCGCCGGAACTCCAGGTGAGCATTCATTTGCCACGATCGACGCTGTGCTGGTGGAGGTGCTAGCCTATGCCGCCGAACGTGGGCCGCATATTCGGCGCCAAGCCGTCGGCTTGATCGACGACCTCATCATCGATCCGACATGGACGCTAATACGCCAAGTCCCGGCTCATTTCGATCGCGCCTTCGACCTGTACCGCCGTCGCCTGGACAAGGGCTACAGCCTCACCGACTGCATGTCCATGGTCGTCTGCGCGGATCTTGGTATCGCTGAGGTGCTGAGCCACGATCATCACTTCGAGCAGGAAGGGTTCGCGATCCTGCTGTAGGCAGCGATTTCGAGCGATGCGAGTGCTACGCGCAGCACCTGATACGATCTACAGACAATGACTGACGCGAACGCTCCAATTGGCATGTTCGACTCTGGCGCTGGCGGGCTGGCTGTGCTCGCCGAGGTGCGGCGGCTGTTGCCGGGCGAGGACGTCGTGTACTTCGCCGATTCGGCGTACTTTCCGTACGGGCCGCGCCGCGCGGACGAGATCCGCGCGCGCGCTGAAGCGATCACGCGCGAGCTGCTCGATCGCGGCGTGAAGCTTATCGTCGTCGCGTGCAACACGGCGACGAGCGCGGCTATCGCGCATCTGCGTGCGACGTTCGATGTGCCATTCGTGGGTATGGAGCCGGCACTGAAGCCGGCGGCCGAGCGGACCGTCTCGGGCAAGGTGGCGCTGCTCGTCACGCCGGGCACCGCGCACGGCGAGAAGCTGGCGGCGCTCATCGACCGCTATGGCGCTGAAGTGACCGTGCGGACGATCGAGGCGCCTGGCCTGGCCGAGCGAGTCGAAGCCGGCGATACCGATAGCGATGCCACCCGCGATCTCGTGCGCCGCTACGTCGGGCCGGTGCGCGATTCCGCGGCGGACGTGCTGGTGCTGGGATGCACGCATTACGCCTTCCTGCGCGAGGCGATCGAACACGAGGCAGGTGACGCCATTGCGGTGATCGAGCCGTCCGAGGCAGTGGCGCGTCAGGTGAAACGCGTTCTGTCGGATCGGCGCCTGCGGAACGCGCGCGCGGAGGGTGGTGTGGTGCTGTACCTTTGCAGTGGCGACGAAGGCGCGTTCGCTGCGCTGCGTGTGGCGTTGGGAGTGGGAAACGAGATGCGGGAAACGCGCAGGTTGGAAGCGGGAACCGAGATACGGGAAACGGGATCGGCGGGCGCGAAGCCGAAGACTGATCTCGTGTAGGGGCAGGGCGAGCCCTGCCCGGTGCCGGATTTTGAGCGTCCGCATAGTCACGCACACCGTGCGCCCCGAGGGACGCCCCTACACGGGCAGTGGTGCTCGAAATGGTGTGAACGCAAGAGGATTGAAATGAACTTCCGCGACAAACTCGAGGCGGCGTGGACGCGCAGCGACAGCATGCTGTGCATCGGACTCGATCCGGATGTCGCGCTCATGCCGGACGGGTATGGTGCGGACGACGTGGCCGCGTTCAACATCGCGATCATCGAAGCGACGAGCGATCTCGTGTGCGCGTACAAGCCGAATGTTGCGTTCTATGAGGCGCTGGGGCCGGAACGCGGCTATGCGGCGCTGCGGAAGACCCTGGCGGCCATTCCGCCGCACGTCATCACGCTCGCCGATGCCAAGCGCGGCGATGTCGAGCACACGGCGCGCGCCTACGTCGCAGCGCTGTTCGACGATCTTGGCTTCGACGCGGCGACGGTGAACCCGTATCTCGGTCTGGACTCGGTTGAGCCGTGGATCGAGCGCGCCGACAAGGCGGCGATCGTCGTGTGCCGCACGTCGAATCCTGGTGCGCCCGACTTCCAGGATCTGCGGGTGCAGAGCGAAGGCGGCACGTGTCCGCTGTATGAAGTCGTCGCCGAGCGCGCGAAGTCGTGGGATCGTCACGGCAACGTCGGCCTCGTCGTCGGTGCGACGTATCCGGACGAGATGCGACGACTGCGTGCGCTGTGCCCCGACACACTGTTCCTCGTGCCCGGCATCGGCGCCCAGCAGGGTTCGCTCGAGGCGGCGGTGCGGGCGGGCATCAACGCGCGCGGCCGCGGACTGCTGGTCAGCGCATCACGCGGCGTCACATACGCATCGAAGGCCGCGGACTTCGCGGCAGCCGCACGCGCTGCGGCGACGAAGCTCCGAGACGAGATCCGCGCCTGCGCTTCTGCGGTGCGGGCGTAGCGACGGGGGAGCCACGAAGGACACGAAGGCGCACGAAGGGGTTGGGGAGAACGTCGAGCTCCGCTCGATCAGCAGCCGAGGGCGGCTGTCCTACATCGTCTCAAATTTGTATTCCAGACCAACTCTACGAAACGCTCCCCCCTCCATATCGCGGCAGGGCGTGGCCGATCCCGAGTCGCCGCAGGAGACAGGCCGGGGTGAGGTGCGCGTTCGCCACGATCTGCCATTTCGGGCAGTCAACAGCCGAGGGCGGCTGTCCTACATCGCCTTAAACTTGTATTCCACACCAACTTTACGAAACGCTCCCCTCTCCATATTGCGGCGGGGCGTGGCCGATCCCGAGTCGCCGCAGGAGACAGGCCGGGGTGACGTGCGCGTTCGCGACGATCTGCCGTTTCGGGCAGTCAACAGCCGAGGGCGGCTGTCCTACATCGCCTCAGGTCGATATTCCACAGCAACTCGTCGAGGCGCTCCCCTCTCCACGTCGTGGAGAGGGGTGGCCGAAGGCCGGGGTGAGGTGCGAGTGCACGACGGTCTGCCATTTCGGGCAGTCAACAGCCGGGGGCGGCTGTCCTACATCGCCTCATCTCCTCATTCAGATTCAACTCCACGAAATGCTTCCCTCTCCACGCTGTGGAGAGGGGTGGCCGAAGGCCGGGGTGAGGCCCGCGCAGGTTCTCCGTATGAGTGAGATCGTCGACTTCCGCATGGAAGACGTCGTACGGCTGCGGAAGGCGCATCCTTGCGGCGGTTTCGAGTGGGCGATCGTGCGGCTCGGTGCGGACATCGGATTGAAGTGCTCGACGTGCGGGCATCGCGTGCTGCTCGACCGGCGGACGCTGGAGAAGCGGATGAAGGCATTCGTCAGCCGCGGACCAGAGTTGGACGCCGAGCAGGTGCGCATCGCGCTGGAGCGCGAAGGATGACGCAGAGAACGCACGCCCGCTCCGCCATGCTGCGCATCTCCGCGCTCGTCGGCGAGCGCACGCTGTTCGAGAACGACGCGTATCGCAAGCTCTGGCTGGCGAAGCTGTTGTCGCACATCCCGACGAACGCGGTTGTGTACGCGATGCTGATCATGGTCGTGAACTCGACCGGAAAGAGCTTCTTCAGCAGCCTCTTCGTGGTCGCGTACATCGCACCGACGGCGCTGCTGGGCACCGTGTCAGGCGTGCTCGTCGACCGCATGCCGAAGGGCGTCGTGCTGGCGGGCACGAACGCGATCCGTGCGGCACTCTGTGTGCTGCTGGCGATATCGACGGACAACGTGCCGGTGATCTACGTGATCGCGGTGCTGTTCGCAGTCGGATCGCAGTTCGCCGGCCCTGCGGAGGGTTCAGCGCTGCCGACGATTGTGCAGGCCGAAGATCTGACCGCCGCGAACGCGCTCAACAATCTCGGCTCGCTGATCTCGCAGGTGGCCGGGCTGATGATCTTGCCGACGATCTTTCTCAAGACCGTCGGCCCGGCGCCGCTCGCGATCGTCTGCGCCTGCATGTTTGCTGGCGCGGCGTTCAACTTCCTGCTGATCGAAGGTCTCGGCGGCGCTGTGACCTCGATGCCGGTTTCGATCGAGGACACGCGCGAGCGATTCGCAGAAGCGTGGCATCGTCTGACGGGCGACTCCGTTTCGTACATCAGTGTGGTCATCGTCGTGTTGACGAACACGATGGGGCTCGTCATTGCGACGTTGCTGCCGCGCTTCGCGAAGAACGTGCTGGACGTGCACGCCGAGAACGTGATCTTCGTCGCCGCGCCTGCCGCGCTGGGCATCTGGCTGGCGATGCGGTTGGTGCGCGACCTCTCCAGCCGCGTCTCGCCGTGGTGGAGTATTGGCGGATCGTTCGGCGCGATGGCCGCCATGGTGTTGCTGCTGGCGTTCGTCGGCCCGTTCGGCGATTCGCTGCAAGACATAAACCCCGCCGGCTTATTTGACCCCGGCCCCTTCGGCCAGAGCACAGCGCGTATTATGATCTCGTCAGTGCTCGGCGCGGCGCTGGCCTTCGCGTTCACGTTCGTGAACATCGTCGGCCGGTCGATCGTGAACGAGCGCATTCCGAGGGAGATGCAAGGGCGTGTACTCGCCGCGCAGACCGTGTTGACCAACCTGGCATCGATTCCGCCCATTCTGCTGACCGGCCTGCTGGCCGATGTCATCGGCGTGTCGCCGGTCTTCTTCCTCATCGCGATCGCGGGCGTCGTGCTCGCGGCGTACTACGCAGCCCGCAACCTCGCGATGCCGGCGAGAGCGGCGAACTAGATGGTGACTGCGATCCGCAACACGCCGCGATCGCGGCCCCCCAAGACGCGCCCCGTACTCACTAACCGCAGCTTTCTGCTGCTGTGGCTGGCCCAGCTGATCTCGCAGTCGGCGCAGAACGCCATCCTCTTTACGCTGCTGGTGATCGTCACCAAGCTGACGAAGGGCGCGACCTTCACATCGATCCTGGTGCTGTCGTTCGTCATTCCGTCGGTGGTGTTCGGCATCTTCTCCGGCGTGGTCGTGGATCTGTGGAGCAAGCGGCTGCTGCTCATCTACACCAATGTCGCGCGGATGCTGCTGGCCGTGTGCTTTCTACTCGCGCGCGACCACGTCGGCATGCTCATCTTGATCAGCATCTTCTTCGCGACAGCAAGTCAGTTCTTCGGCACGACGGATGCGGTCACGGTGCCCTCGGTCGTGCCGAAAGATCAACTGATGGCGGCGAACAGCATGTTCAGCATGGCGGTCACGGGATCGCAGTTGCTGGGCATGATCATCCTGGCGCCGATCCTGCTGCCCACCGTCGGCGAGGCGTGGCTGTTCGCGATCGCGACGGCGATGTTCGGTATCTCCGTGATCTGCGCAGTCTTGATGCCGCCGATCCGTGAGGACGACGCCGCGCCCGATAGATCGATGCCGACGTTCGGCGAACTGCGGAACGCGGCGGGCGACTATATGAACACGCTGCGCACGCTGTCGAAGGACGCCGTATCGACGCTGGCGCTGATTCACTACGCGACGGGCAGCTCGCTGGTACTGCTGTTCGCGGTGCTCGTTCCCCGCTACATGCAGGCGATCCTGAAGATCTCGCCCGACAAGGCGGTGACGATCTTCGCTCCGGTCGGAGTCGGCGCCATTTTGGGGCTGCGGGCGCTGCCGATGATCGCCGCGCGCTTCGGAAAAACTCGCACCGTGATCATCGGCATGGTGGGGCTGAGCCTCTCCGTGATCGCCATCGGCGCCGTCGATCCGATCGCACGGCTGCTGAAGACGACGGAGGATTTCAACCCTTTCGGCAATGACCGCACGGGAGGCCTTTCGATCCTGGTGTTGCTGACGATGGCGTTTGCTGGGCCGCTCGGGTTTGCGTATGCGCTGGTCAACGCGCCAGCCCAGACGGTCCTGCACGAGCGTGCGCCGGCGGAGATGCGAGGCCGCGTATTCGCCGCACAGGTGGTGTTGGCGAACGCTGTGGGCATTTTGCCGCTCATCGCGGCCGGTTCGATTGCCGATATCTATGGTGTGAGTCCTGTGCTTTTCGCCATCGCCGCGGTGATGGCGGCGATCGCAGGATTCAGCATCTATTTCGAGGTCAAGTGGTCGAAGGGCGATGGTCGCCCGCCGCCAGAGTTGATGAACAGCCCGCCGCCCTAGCACAGGCAGGCCCATCTGTCAGCTTTGACACCGTGATCGGGGCAGGCATAGACTGGATCGCGATGCGGATGGAGGTTGGGCTGCGTGATTGAGTTGACGATCGAGAGCATCAGGGTGAGCCTGATGAACTACCAGAGGGTTGTGATCCTCCGGGACAAGTCGTCCGACCGCTACCTGCCCATCTGGATCGGCGCCGCCGAGGCCGACGCAATCGCCGTGCAACTCCAGGAAGTGGCCGTCGCGCGGCCGCTCACGCACGACCTTCTGCGCTCGGTCATCGATACGCTGGGCGCCCACGTCAACCACGTCATCGTCAACGATCTCTCGAACGACACGTTCTACGCGCGCATCGTGCTGGACGTGAACGGCAGCTCGATGGAGATCGATTCGCGCCCGAGCGACGCAATCGCGCTGGCTGTGCGTGTGAAGGTGCCAATCTACGCCGACGAGTCGGTGCTGGACAAGGCCGGCGTCATGCTGGACAAGGACGGCGAGACTGTCACCTCCGGCGACCGCACCGTGAAGGTGAATCCGGAAGAGATCGAGCGGATGTCCGCCTTCAAGGACTTCATCGAAAGCCTCGACCTGGACGACTTCGACAAGCGCAAGAGCTAGTCGCAGCAAGCTCATCGATTCTCGCTCGACCTTCACTTCTGAACCTCCCCCTGCCGCGTGCTATGCTGCATACATCGATGCAACGACCGTACGCACACGCGTATGGCGCTGCGCACCGACGAGCCCGCGCGGTGGGGCGCCTACCCTTTAGAGACGAAGCCTCCTCCTCGACTCTCACGCGGCACTAGCGACCTGGACTACTCCGCCTCTTCGGCGACGAACGCTGACGCAGCCGCGAATCGATTGCGCCGGCGAAAGGAACACATTGAAGGTGCAAGTCGATCCGCGCGAGACGGAGATCCTGAAGGAGATAGGTCTGCTATTCGAGCGCGTGCGCGCCCTGCGGCAGCCGGCAGGACGCCTCGACGGTGCACAGATCAAGGCGCTCGAAGGCCAATCGCGCGCGAAATGGGAAGAGTTGCGACTGCTTCGCGCGGGGCCTGCGGTCGCAGACATCACCTCGCCACGCCGGCGCGGGCTGTATATTTGACAGCGCGACGTTCGCACAAGAACAGAGGGTGAGCGATGGCAGTGACTGAAGTAGACGGCGACCGCAGCCTGGGGATACGCCACCAGCACTCGTGGACGACGCTCACGACGCGCCCGCGACTGCAGTCGGCGCACGACAGTATGCGGTGGGACGTCAGCAAAAGCCGCGTCCTCTCCGTCGACACGTGCACCATGTGCGACGAGTTTCGCCGCGAGTCTGTGCAGGAATGCAAGACGGCCGACTGCAAAGAGCACTCGATCTGCGAGCGGCCCTACCGCTGAACATCTCCGAAGGGCAAGCGACCCTGAAGCACGTCTTGGCCTCCGTTGAGTGATCCGCGATGTGCTCGTTGTGTGAAGCGACACAACACGCGTCGTACACAAGCCGTCTCCTCGGCATGCGCAACCACCGTCACCATCTGGGCGCGCAGCGCCGTCGTGGCGATTCTCCTAGGCGAATCGACGTGACGCCGATGCGCTGAACCCTGATCTCTCGTGCGCCAGACTCCTACGTCCGACGACGGTGGGTGCCTGCACCTTCCTCGCCCGCGCCGCTTCGCCCGATACCCACGGGAGGAGCGAAATGCACGGATCGCACGTTGGTCGCGCGAAGCTTTTGGCGCGGCTCTCGCTCGTGGGAGCCACGCTGTGTCTGCTCGCCGGTCTCTCGGCGAGCGGGGCGACGCCGATCGC
>JANXYW010000151.1 GCA_025355835.1 Chloroflexota bacterium | reverse complement strand
AATCGCGACCCGCAACCGGACGAGATCGCGTCCTGCAGCAAGTATCTCGATGCGCAGATCGCTGCGATCGCGCCGAAGGTCGTGGTAACACTCGGACGGCACTCGATGCAACGCTACTTCCCGGGCGAGTCGGTAAGCCGCATCCACGGCCAACCACGCCGGAAGGACGATCTGATCGTCGTGCCGATGTATCACCCGGCAGCGGCCCTGCATCAAGGAAGCCTGCGCAAAGTAATCGAGGCCGACTTCAGCAGGCTGCCGGAGTTCCTGCGCAAGACGCTCGGCGGCGAAGTGATCACAGCGGCGCCAGCGCCGGTGCCAGCGCACATGCGCGCGGGATCGGCGGCGGGATCGGCGCCAACGGCGGCGCCGCCACAACCGGCAACAGAAGAGGCGGAGTCGCAGCAAATGCGGCTTCTGTAGAGGAGACTATGGCGACAAAGGGCAGCTCGAAAACAACCCCACTGCGCATCATCCCGCTTGGCGGTCTCGGCGAGATCGGCAAGAACATGATGCTCTTCGAGTACGAGAACGACATGATCGCCGTCGATTGCGGGCTGATGTTCCCGACCGAGGACATGCTCGGCGTCGACCTTGTGATTCCGAACGTCAGCTACATCCTCGATAGCGGCAAGAACTTCCGGGCGATCTTCATCACGCACGGACACGAAGACCATACCGGCGCGCTCCCGTACATCCTGCGCCAAATCAACGTGCCGGTGTACTGCACGCCGCTTGCCCACGGCCTGATCAGCGTCAAGCTGAAGGAAGCGCGGCTGCTGCAAAGCACCGACCTTCGCGAGATCCGGCCCGGCGACTCAGTCACCGAGGGGCCATTCACCGTCCAGCCATTCCAGGTGGCGCACAGCATTCCGGACTCGGTCGGTTACGCGATCCGCACGCCGGTCGGCACGTGCATTCACACCGGCGATTTCAAACTCGACCACACACCGGTTATGGGCCAGTCGACTGACCTGGCGCGGCTCGCGCAGCTCGGCGATGAAGGCGTGCTGCTGCTGTGCGCTGACTCCACCTACGCGGAGGTACCGGGGTACACGCCGTCGGAGCAGATCGTCGGCGCGGCGATCTTCCAGCTCGTGGCCAAGGCGAAGGGCCGCGTTGTCGTGACGACGTTCGCGTCGCTTATCGCGCGCGTGCAGCTCGTGTTCGATGCCGCGGAAGCGACTGGCCGGCGCGTCTTCATCACGGGCCGCAGCATGATCGACAACGTGAACATGGCCCTCGAGCGCGGCTATCTGCGAGCGCCGGAAGGCATGCTAGTCAGCGTGCGCGAACTGCCGTCCATCCCGCACGAAAAGCTCGTGATCATCACCACCGGCAGCCAGGGCGAGCCGACATCGGCGCTCACGCGCATGGCGAACC
The DNA here is from genome assembly GCA_025355835.1 of Chloroflexota bacterium. Taxonomy (GTDB): domain Bacteria; phylum Chloroflexota; class Dehalococcoidia; order DSTF01; family JACRBR01; genus JANXYW01. Next base: position 3,818 of record JANXYW010000151.1, on the reverse strand, counting down.
AGGATCACCCGCACGTCAAGATCGTCGAGGGCGACACGGTCATCCTCTCCGCGTCCGCGGTGCCCGGCAACGAGGCGTTGGTGCACCGCACCGTTGACAACCTCTTCAAGCTCGGCGCGAAGGTGCTCTACAACCGCATCGCGGACGTCCATGTACGCGGCCATGCGGCGCAAGAAGAGCTGAAGATCGTGCAGTCGCTCGTGCGGCCGAAGTACTTTGTGCCCGTTCACGGCGAGTACCGCCACATGGTGCTCCACGCGCAGGTCGCGGAATCGATGAATCAGGGGACGGAGACGTTCATCTTGATCGATGGCGATGTGTTGGAGATCACGAAGGACTCGGCGAGCTTTGGCGAACACATCGATGCCGACTACGTGTACGTCGACGGCCTTGGCGTCGGCGACGTCGATCACGTCGTGCTGCGCGACCGCAAGCACCTCGCTTCGGACGGCATCGTCGTCGTGATCCTGCCGATGGAGAAGAACACCAGCAAGATCGCTGGCGCGGTCGAAGTCGTATCGCGCGGTTTCGTCGATATGGACGAGCGTGAAGAGTTGATCGACCGCACGCGCGAGCATGTGACGAAGAAGCTGCAGAGCGCCGACCACACGCTGGAGTGGGGCGCCGTCCATACCGAGGTGAAAGAGACGGTCGCGAAGTTCCTGTACGATGAAACACGGCGGCGCCCCATGGTGCTGCCGGTGCGCGTGGAGGTCTAAGCTTGGCCGCAAGGACGCGAGCAAAGCCATCGGGACGCGGCAAAGGCAAGTCGCCAGTAAAGGCCGTCGGCAAACGCCGGAGCGGCCAGTCGGCCTATCAGACGCTGCACGATCTGCTGATCCGCCGCGAGAGCATGGGCATCGTCCTCGTCCTCTTGGCGCTGCTGGCGGTGCCATGGCTGGTGCCATTCACCGCCGGACTCGCGGACGCACGCAACCGCTTCGTCGAGACGTTCGGCATCCTCATCTTCGGATGGATCGCCCTACTGCTGTTCTCCGGCTGGCTGGTGATTCGCGACGAGCAGTCCGTGCTCTGGCGCGACTGGAGGGCGCCGCTCATCGCGACGCTTGCCGGCGTATTCGTCATCGGTCTCTTCGGATTCTTCCGACCGGAGTGGAGCCTGGGCGACGTATCGCTGTCGACGCACACTGCCGGTGGCGACTTCGGACACCGCATCGCCGCAAACCCGATCGGCGTACTGGTTTGGCTTGTAGCCGGTATCGCGGCGTTCGCGTTTGCGTTCCCACAGATGGCAGCAGCGATGGTGCAGAACTCTCCCGAAGCCGCGCGCCGCGTCTGGGGCTGGCAGCTGCCGCAGCGGGCAGCGCACAACTCGCGACGCGCGTTTGAGTTCATCTTCCCCACACGGCCGGCGCCGAAGGGTTCGGCGAAGATGCCGCTCGAGTCCGAGATGTGGGCGCGCGCATCGAGCGCGACTGCGGAAGCGGACGTCGACGAAGACGAGGAGCAAGAACAACCCGTCCAGGCGTCGCTGTTCCCGGAGCTCGAACAAGTGGACGAGGACGCGCCGTCGGAGACGGTGGACGAGAGCGGAAACCGTCGATCGCGCGACGGCTGGCAGCTGCCGTCCATGGACGTACTCAAGGACAAGGCGCCGCCACCCATCGGCACGTCGGACAACGCACAGCGCGCAGCCCTCATCGAGGAGACGCTCGCAAGCTTCGGCGTCGATGTCAAGGTCGTGCAGGTCAACGAAGGTCCCACCGTCACGCAATTCGGCATCGAGCCCGGCTGGGAGATCAAGACGCGCACAGTCATCGAGCGCGACAAAGACAACAAGCCGATCATCGACAGCAGTGGCAAGCAGCAGACACGCACGGAAGAGGTGTCGCGAACGCGCGTACGCGTGCAGCAGATCACGTCGCTAGCGAACGATATGGCCCTCGCACTTGCCGCACCATCGATTCGCATCGAGGCGCCGGTACCAGGTAAGCCGGTGCTGGGCATCGAGGTGCCGAACACGAGCAAGTCTCTGGTGACGCTGCGCAGCGTCGTCGAGAGCCAGTCGTTCCAGAAGGCGGCGCAGAAGAGCAAGATCACCCTCGCGCTGGGTCAAAGCGTGTCGGGCGAACCGGTCGTCGCAGATTTGGCGCGTATGCCGCACCTGCTCATCGCCGGATCGACCGGATCGGGGAAATCGGTCTGCATGAACGCAATCATCTCGTGCATCCTTATGCACGCGTCACCGTCCGAAGTGCGCTTCGTGATGATCGATCCCAAGCGCGTCGAGCTATCGGCGTTCGGGCCAATCCCGCACCTTGCCTTCTCGAACATCGTCGTCGAAATGGACAAAGTCGTCGGCACGCTACAGGCCGTGATTCACGAGATGGAATCGCGCTACCGCAAGTTTGCGGCGATCGCAGTGCGTAACATCGACGGCTACAACCGCAGCCCGCGCTCGAACGACAAGATGCCGTACTGGGTCGTTGTCATCGACGAGCTAGCGGACCTGATGATGGCGGCGCCGTTTGAAGTGGAGCGGCAGATCTGCCGCCTCGCCCAGCTGGCGCGCGCGACCGGCATCCACCTGATCGTGGCAACGCAGCGGCCGTCGGTGGACGTGATCACGGGACTGATCAAGGCGAACTTCCCGACGCGCATCGCATTCGCCGTCAGCTCGCAGGTCGACTCGCGCACCATTCTCGATATGTCCGGCGCCGAGAAGCTGCTCGGCCGTGGCGACATGCTGTACATGGCGCCCGATGCGGCCAAACCGAAGCGCCTGCAGGGCGTCTACGTTTCGGACGAAGAGATCGAGCGTCTCGTCGATTTCTGGACGCAGGAACGCTTCTCCGACATCGAGCGGCCCACGTACGACCACCTCTACGACGAAGCGAAAGCTGAACTCGAGCAGGAAGGCGCGAGCGACGACATGTTCGAGCGCGCGAAAGAACTGGCGTTCGAGCACAACCGCATCTCGACGTCGCTGATCCAGCGACGGCTGCGCCTCGGCTATCCGCGCGCGGCACGGCTGATGGATATGCTCGAGGCGGAAGGCGTAGTCGGTCCGAACGAAGGCGGCGGTTCGCGCCAGGTGTTCAATCCCGACGACAAGCCGCCGTTCACAGCGCCGCCAGATGAGCTGCGCTTCTAACCGAGCTAGCCGCCGGAAAGTTCCGCAGCCGTCGCAGCCGGGATATCGACATCCAATCGGTACAGAACACCGGTGTCCGTAGCCACGAACACCACGTTCGTGCCTCGCGCCACCGCGATGCCCGTCGGATGGATGCCGAGCGGCGTCTCCGGGAACACATACACACCGCGCTGTTTGCCTGCGTGGTCGTAGGCGACGATGCGCTCGTTCACGGGATCGGTGACGAGCACGAGCGGCCCCAGCAGCGCCACGCGCGGCGTAAACTCACCGGTTCCGCCGACGCCGCGATGCACCTGACCCGTCACACTGTCCGCCGAGTGAATGATCGTCTCATTCTGGAAGTCGGCAATGTACAAGTCGCCGCTATCACTCACAGCGATATCGGACGGCTGCGCCGGTTTGCCGACGGCGTTTACCGCCGATATGGGCAACGTGGTGACCGCCCCATCGCCGAGAGAAACGCGATACAGGATGCCGCCCGCCGGCGACGCCACATACGCAACGTTGTGCGCCGTGTCGACGCTGACGCCAACGGCGCTCTGGAACGGCCCGGTGAATCGCCTGACGACCTGACCGTCGAGCGTGACCAGTACCAGTGTGCGAGCTTCAGAGTCGACAACGACGATCTGGCCGAACGAGGTGGCGTCGAGATCGCTGATGCGATTGACGTCGATGGTGAACGATCGGAGGAGAGCGCCGTCGG
>JANXYW010000150.1 GCA_025355835.1 Chloroflexota bacterium | reverse complement strand
ACGTACGACGGGCTGATCGTCGTTGCGGAGCGGTAGCTGGTAGCCGCGGTGGGCGTACAGCTTCGCATCATCGAAGCCATAGTACGCGCAGTACTTCGCGAGCAGGCGACGCAGATCCGGCCCGACCGACTTCCAGCCGCCCACGCCGACGTTGAGGTGGTCGCCCTTCGGGAACACCCAGCCGTAACCGCCGGGGATGCCACCGAGATCGAGCGCGATGTAGCGCTCCCAATCGGCCATCACGCGCGCGTCGGCGGGATAGTTCGCTTCGAGGGCGACGGCGTGTTCGCCCGCGGGCTGTAGGCCCATCGCCTTTGCGGACATCCCGTTGACGCCGTCGCTGCCGATGAGCAGGCGCGCTTCGTACGTGTCGCCGTTCGAGCGGACGCGCACGCCGCCGGTGTCCGTCTCTATCCCGCGAACGGGCGCGCCGTCGCGGAACTCCGCACCGGCGCACGCCGCCTGTTCGACGAGGAAGTGGTCGAGCTTGCTGCGCTGCGTCATGCGCGCGAGCAGGCGCGGGCTGGTGCGGTCGAACCGGCGCCTCATCGCCGCGCTGACGCGCACGCCGTAGATCTCGCGCTCCGTCACGGGTGACAGGTCGAGGTCGTTCGCCTCGTCGGCGCGAAACGTGACACCGCCGCCGCAGGGCTTGTCGCGAGGGAACTTCGCCTTGTCGAGCAGCAGCACACGCGCGCCGGAACGCGCGAGATGCCGTGCGGCGGTGCTGCCGGCGGGGCCTGCTCCCAGGACGATCGCGTCGTATCGGTCAGTCATCGATCAAGTCTACGAAAAGAGGAGGCATAAGGCTCATAATGATGGGTGCGACGGAGACTTGATCGAAGATCCTTGGTCTATCGCTTGAAGGCTTCGACGAGGAAGGCACAGGTCCGTGCGAGGATTTCATTTGCGTGGGCAACGGTGAAGGCACTGTGGCCGTATCCGTCGAATACCTCGACGCGATGGCGTGGTCCTGCTCGCTCGACGAGTGCCTTCCGGTTCGCCGCGTCGACAAGATGGTCCGCGGTGCCGAACAAGAGATACGTTGGTGCTTCGATTCGCTCTAACTGTTCTGCGATTCGGGCCTCATGCGCCTCGCGCCAATAGCTGTCTCGGGCGAGCTGGCCGCCTTCCTCGACGAATCCTGTCGGAGACGGGACGAAGGGCTCGACATTCGGATCGCCAGACCACGCAACGACGGCAGCGAGCCCGCGAAGCTCTGCCGCGACACCGAGCGCAGCGACTGCTCCCATGCTGTGGCCAAACAAGGCGACCCGGTAACCCGAGGCGACGTACTGTTCTGCAACGGCTCGCGTCGTTGTGATCCAGTCGCGAAAGCTCGAGTCGGTCGAGTCGCCTTCCGAATCTCCGCAACCGTACTGGTCGAAACGCAGCGATGAAATGCCGTGACTTGCAAGCGTCCTGGCTGCGCGAACGAAGAACCTCCCATTTGGACCGCCCTTGTGCCCATGAAAGCCGTGGCAGAATACGACGATGTCGGACGTCCTCGCGTCGTGGAGGACGGTGGCTAGTCGGTGCCCATTGAATGTTGCTACGGCGAACTTCTCCTCGAGCTGCGGCCGCTCGTCCTCAGCGGCCGTTACGATCTCTGCGGACGGCTCCGCGCCACGAGTGGCCGCCGCAAGGAAGTTGCGCGCCTGCTCGACGGTGACTCCCTGGTCCATGTAGCCGATGATCTGATCTGGTGTGGCGCCGAACACGAGCGCCTGCTCGATCAGATCGTCGGGCCAACCTCGCTCGTGTGCCTTGGAGCGAAGGTTCTCCGGGATGGTAATGACGGTGTGGGGCATGGTTGGTCGTTCCGTTATGGGCTGTAACTCGCTTTGGCGCCGTCAGTGCAGCGCGATGATCGCTGCGGCGAGCAGGAGCGCTTCGGCGCCGATCGCTGCGAGGAGCAGCACGTAGCCGACCATGCGCTCCCACGAGTGCGCAATGAAGCCGAGGCCGACGTTGAGGAGCAGCATGCCGACGCCGGTCATGGGTAGCTTCAGCAGTTCGTCCTTCGATGCGACGCGCGTGACGCCGTTGAGCTGCGGGAACGAGAGTGCGATGCTCGAGGGCAGCCCCGGATACTGCTGGTAGACGTACGCGAACATCGCGAAGAACGTGGCGAAGGCCGCGAGCGCGAGCGCCTGAGCCGTGCGATCTTCCCAGAACGGCTGCGCCGCCAGGTAGAGCCGATCGGGCGTTTGCGGCACGGAGACGAGCGATCCGAGTCGCTGCTGCGCTTGCACGGCCTCGGCGAACGCCACCTCGTCGTCGATGCTGACGGCGTACGACTGGTTCGCCGTCACGATGTACAGCAGATCGGCTGGCGAGCGATGCGTCGAGTAGAACAGCGTGTCGCCGATGCCGCCTTCGATATCTGCGCGACCGATG
>JANXYW010000124.1 GCA_025355835.1 Chloroflexota bacterium | reverse complement strand
GACCGCCGCGCTGACGCCGATGAACATGAACGTGAAGAAGATGCTGAAGTTGTCGAGCGACATCGTATCGCTGAAGAACGACGCCTGGCGATCGCGGAGGATCAGCACAACGAGCCACGTCGCGGATACGGCGAGACCCGCGACGGCGACGCCTGCGAGCGCGCGCTTCTTCTCGCGCGGGAGCATGAGGTCGGCCATGAGAATGATGCCGGCTGTGACCATCACCGCGAGTATGGGGCCGAGTCTGTTCAGATCGGGAATCATCAGCCCAGCACCTTCACGATGTTGATCATTCCCGTATCAAGCACATCGACGACGAGCGACGGACGGATGCCGACGGCGACGATGACGATGACGAGCGCGGCCATCGGCACCTGCTCCCACCACTGGTTGGCGTCGGGCAGGTGCGCCCACTTCTCGTTCTTCTCGCCGAAGAGCACGCGCTGGATCATCCACGTTATGTAACCTGCCGAGAGCAGGATGCCGAAGACAGCGAAGATCGTCGGAACGGTGTACTTGTCGAAGCTGCCGAGGAAGACGAGCAGCTCGGCGACGAAGCCGGAGAGCGCAGGCAAGCCGAGCGCCGCAAGACCGGCGATGACGAGCACAGTCGCGGCGAGCGGCATGGTGTGCGCGAGACCGCTGAGTTGATCGATATCGCGCGTGTGGGCGCGGTCGTAGATGATGCCGACCATCACGAACAGCAGGCCGGTGATCGTGCCGTGCGTGAACATCTGGAGCGCCGCGCCGTTGAGGCTGACGTGGCCGAGCGCCGAGATGCCGAGCAGCACGTAGCCCATATGGCTGACGGACGAATACGCAACCAGGCGTTTTAGATCCTTCTGGCGGATCGTCAGGATGGCGCCGTAGATAACGCTGATGGCGGCGAGTGTCGCGAGCCAGACGCCGTAGTCCTTCGCGGTTTGCGGCATCAGCGTGACGAGAATGCGGAGGATGCCGTAGCCGCCCATCTTCAGCAGCACGCCGGCGAGGATCACCGAGACGGCGGTCGGCGCATCGGTGTGGGCGTCGGGCAACCAGGTGTGGAACGGGAACATCGGCAGCTTGACGGCGAAGGCGATGAAGATGCAGCCGAAGATCATCCACAGCGGCAGCAGGCCGGCGCCGATCGTGCTTTGCTGCAGGCGCACCATATCAAAGGTGTGCACCGGTTCGGCGCTGAAGCCCATGACGAGAAAGCCGACGAGCATGAACGCCGAGCCAGCGATCGTGTAGAGCAGGAACTTCATTGCCGAGTACTCTTTGCGGCCGCTGCCCCAGACCGAAATGAGCATGTACATCGGCAATAGTTCGACCTCCCAAAAGAGGAAGAACATGATCAGATCGAGCGACGTGAAGACGCCGAGCACGCCCGTTTCGAGCGCGAGGATCCAGATGAAGTATTCCTTCGTGCGGAGCTTGATGCCGAACGAGATCAAGGTCGCGATAACGAAGAGGAACGTTGTGAGCAGCACCATCGTGATGCCGAGACCGTCGACGCCCATGTGAAACTGCACGTCGAAGCCGGCCTTCGCCGAGTCGATCCACGTCGCCGCCGACTCGAATTGGAATTGGGATCCCGTCGCTTCGCCGGGATGGCGGTCGAAGCGAGCGAGCATGATGATCGAGCCGACGAACGATGTCATCGTCGCCATGAGGGCGAGCCATTTCGCCTGGTTCTCGCTTTCGCGCGGCACGGTGAACATGACGACGCCTGCCGCGACAGCCGGGAAGAAGACGACAAAGACGAGGAGACCGTTCATGCGGGCTCCTGGCTGTTGGCCGTTGGCTGTTGGTACTTCGCGTTCAGTTTCTTGCTCTTCCTCTTGCTCGGCGTAGGCGGACACATGGCGCCGCCCCTACAGTCTGTTCGCTCACGACGTCCGCGCGGGCTGGAAAGCCCACGCTACAGTCATAGTTGTTCGCTCTTTGTCGCGGGCTGAAAGCCAGCGCCACGGTTCGTAGCCAGCGCCACGGTTGATAGCCATATCCGGCTTGTGGTTCATCGCCTATCTCTCCAGCAGTACCAGCATAAGGAACGACGCGGCGATGAGGCCGGCGAATCCCACGGTGCCGTACGCCTGCACGGATCCTGATTGCACCCAGCGGAGCGTATCGCCGGCGCGTTTGGCGAGCGCGCCCGCGCCGTTGACCGCGCCATCGATGATGTTCGTATCAATCCACTGGCCGATGCGGGTGGCGAAGTTGTAGAGGCCCTCGCGGACGATGAGGCCTTCGTAGAGGTCGTCCATGTAGTACTTGCGGGCTACGAGCGTGTGCACGGGACCCCACATCTTCTGCAGCGACGCGGCGGAGATCGCCTTCGCCTCGTAGATGGCGTACGCCAAGCCGATGCCGGCGAACGCGAGCAGGCTTGACGCAATCGCGACACCCGTCACGAAATGCGCGTGATGGAGCGCTTCGACCGAAGACGCAGGCAGCGCACCTTCGAGCAAGTGCGCGAGCGCCCTCGTGCTGTGCGACGGGAGGTTGACGAAACCGGCGAGCGTTGCTGGGACGGCGAGGATGAGCAGCGGCAGCACCATCACCCACGGCGACTCATGCGGCGCTCCGGCGTGGGCGTCGTGCGAGCCGTGCTCGGGTGGTTCGCCGCCTTTGTACTCGCCGTGGAAGGTGAGGAAGATCGCGCGGAACGAGTAGAACGCCGTCATGAAGACGACCGCCATCGCGACTGCGAACAGCAGCTTATCGTCCGCCCACGCTTCGTCGAGAATCTCGTCCTTCGACCAGAAGCCGGCGAACGGCACGACGCCGGCGAGGCTCAACGAGCCGACGACGAACGTCGCGTAGGTGATGGGCATGTACTTGCGCAAGCCCCCCATCTTGCGCATGTCGAAGGTGCCGGTCGCGTGGTTGACGGAGCCGGAGCCGAGGAAGAGCAGCGCCTTGAAGAAGGCGTGCGTGAACAGGTGGAAAATCGCCGCGACGTAGCCGCCGGTGCCGAGCGCGAGCATCATGTAGCCGAGCTGGCTGATTGTGGAGTAGGCGAGCACGCGTTTGATGTCGGTGACGACGAGGCCGATCGACGCTGCGAAGATGGCAGTGAAGGCGCCGACGTAAGCGACGGTCTTGAGCGCCTCATCGGAGACCTGGAAGACGGGGTACATGCGGGCGACGAGGTAGACCCCGGCGGCAACCATCGTCGCGGCGTGGATGAGCGCGGAGACTGGCGTCGGGCCCTCCATGGCGTCGGGGAGCCAGGCGTGCAGCGGGAACTGTGCGGATTTGCCAACAGCGCCGGCGAAGATGCCGAGCGCGAACAGCGTGATCACGGTGTCGGTGATCTGGCCGTGCTGCGCCATCTCCTGGATCAGCGGAATGTTAAAGGTGTTCGTCTTCGTCCAGATGAGCAGGACGGCGAGCAGAAAACCGATATCGCCGAGGCGCGTCGTGAGGAACGCCTTCTTTGCGGCGTCGCCGGCGGATTTCTTCTGGAACCAGAAGCCGATGAGCAGGTACGAGCCGAGGCCGACGAGCTCCCAGAACACATAGACCATGAGGATGCTGTTCATCACCAGCAGGCCGATCATGGCCGCCGTGAAGAGCGACATCCAGGCGAAGTAGCGCGAGTAGCCGGTGTCGCCTTCCATGTAGCCCTGCGAGTAGACCTGCACGAGCAGCGAGACCGACGTGACGACGACAAGCATGATTGAGCTGAGACCATCGATACGGAGCCCAACATCGATGCTGAGGCTGGGGCCGCCGAGCTGGCGGAGAATCGGGTTCGTGGTGCCGACCTCGAGCCACTGGTACGTGCCGAATGCGAGCGCGTGGCCGTCGCTATCGATGACGCTGTCGAGCGTCCAGAGCGCGAACAGGAACGCCGTTCCGATCGCAGCGATCGTCACATAGCCCGAGAGTTTCGGATAGGGCTTGGTGACGAACGAGACGATGAGGAGCGAGGCGACCGGCAGCAGCAGGATCGCCCAGACTACACCCTCGGGAACGGTCGGCAGGAACACGTTTAGGTGGTCTCCTGATAATTGGTGATTGGTGATTGGTGGATCGTCTTCGCCTCGACGGGCGCACAGCCGTGCGCCCCTACAGTTGTCGTGGTCATATCTTCCGCATGATCTCCTGGGCTACGTGGGTCTTGCTGTCGGGAACCCAGATCTCGCGGGGTTGTGACATCGGCGCGTCGCTGGTGAGCGGCGGGACGACGCGGTTCGATACGCCCTCGGCGTCGAAGAGTTCCTTCCACACCTCGGCCGCGTAGCCGTTTTTCACATCGAGTAGCTTGGACCACATTGTTGTAGCGTTTCAGCTTGTCAGCCGGTCAGCTAGTCAGCCCTTTCGTTCTTTCGGAAGCCTCGCGCGACTTCCGAAGACCGCGCGGGCTGGAAAGCCCACGCTACGGATACGGATTGATTCTCCTGTCGTCGGTCTTCGGTGGTCGGGGGCTGTTGAGCGGCGTCCCTGACGACCGATGACTGATGACCGTTTCACTAGATCACCATCTGAGCATGTCTAGTTCGTCGATGTTTACTGTTTCGCGGTGCTTGTAGACAGCTACGGCCAGTGCGAGCGCGACGGCGGCTTCGGCGGCGGCGACGGTGATGACGAAGACCGCGAACACCTGGCCATCGAGCGGGCGCGGTGAGACGACGAAGCGCGAGAACGCAAGCAGCGTGACGTTGACAGCGTTCAGCATCAGTTCGACGCCCATGAGGACGCCGACTGCGTTGCGCTTCGACAACGCGAGATAGAGACCGAGCGCAAAGAGACCTGCGCCAAGCACGAGCACTTCTTCGAGATGCAGCGCGAGGGTCAGCAGCAGATCAGGCATCGGCGCCCTCATCTTCCTCTTCCTTCGTGAGGACGATCGCGCCGACCATGGCCGTCAGCAGCAGCACAGACGCGATCTCGAACGGCACGACGAACGGTTTGAGGAAGGCTTCGCCGAGCGACGCTGCGGTGGCCGGGAATGCCTCGCGGCCGGAGATGCGCCAGTTCGTGTCGTAGATGACGAAGACGACGACGGCGAACAACAGACCAGCGAGAATCGCCGCTGGGAGCTGGAACGCCGTCTCGGAGTTTTTGCGGTCGGCAGCGGGCGTCAGCATGACGGCGAACGTCATCAGCACGGCGACCGCGCCGGCGTAGATCAGCACCTGCGCGACGGCGACGAAATCGGCCGATAGGACGATGTAGATGCCGGCGATACCGACAAAGGTCAGTGCCAGAAACACGACTGCCTGGATGAGCTCACGGACCATCGCGACCATGAGCGCGCAGATGCCCGTCGTGATAGCGAGCACGTAGAAGGCGATGACGATGCCGTTGTCGGCGATCATACGCTCACCTTCGCTCGATCTGGCGGAGCCGCGACGGCGGGCAGCGACGGGACGTCGATGTTGGAGTAGAAGCGCAGCTGCGTTGGGAAGCGCTCGAACTTCGGCGCGAGGAATCGGACGAACGCGTAGATGATCGCGCCCGCGGCGGCGGTGTTGATGACCATGTAGATCGGGAGCACGATGCCGGCGCTGAGGCCGCTCTCCTCCCAGATCGTGACCTCGGCGGAGACCATGACGATGTTCAGGAGCGCCATCGGCGTCAACCACTTCCACGCGAAGGCGAGGAGCTGGTCGATGCGGAAGCGTGGCAACGTGCCGCGCGTCCAGACGAAGACGAAGTAGACGGTGTAGATCTTGCCGATGTAGATCATCCAGCCGGGGACGATCTCGTCAAGCTTGTAGGCCCACCAACCGCCGAGAAAGAGCGTCGAGATGATCGCGGAGACGGCGACGGCGTTGATCAACTCGGCCGCGTAGAAGAGGCCGAACTTCATGCCGGAGTATTCGGTGTGGTAGCCGCCGACGATCTCGGACTCCGCCTCGGCGATGTCTGCGGGCGTGCGATTCAGCTCCGCCGACACGGAGAAGAAGTAGATGATGAAGGCGAGCGGCTGGAGCAGGATCATCAGCGACCAGTAGTGCTCCTGGAACAGCACGATGCCCTGCGGGTTCATCGTGCCCGTGAAGAGCACGATGCCGAGCAGCGACAGCACGATCGGGATCTCGTAGCTGACGAGCATGGCGATGACGCGCATCGAGCCGAAGAGCGCGTACTTGTTGTTGGAGCTGTAGCCGGCCATGAACACGGCGAGCGCGCCGAGCGACGACAGGCCGAGGATGTAGAGGATGCCGACATCGACGTTGGCGAGCGACATGTTGCGTCCCCACGGCAGCACCGCCATCATCGCGATGCCGGGGATGGTGAACATGATCGGCGCCAGCGTGAAGATGAGGCCGGGCGCGCTCTTCGGCTGCAGGACTTCCTTTTGCATGAGCTTGATCGCGTCGGCGATGGGCTGGAGCAGGCCGAAGGGGCCGAGGCGGTTCGGGCCGAGGCGCGATTGCATGCGGCCGACGACGCGGCGTTCGACCCAGATGTTGATGATGGCGACGCCGCCGATGAAGCTGATGATGGCGAGCGTGCCGAGGAGCGCTGACACGATGTAGATCAGCCACGCCGGGCCGCCGAGATCGTCGATGATGTCGAGCACGGCGCCGCTGACGTTCGAGAGATCGCGGATGTCCCACCAGTTGTCCGTAACGATCGTGAGTAGCGAGAGCAGCATCGTCATCGGTCCAACTCCCCGACGTTGATGTCGATGCTGCCGAGCGTGACGATCGCGTCGGCGATGCTCTTGCCGATGGTCATCTCGCGCAACACGCTGAGGTTGATCAGCGACGGCGCACGGACGTGCCAGCGATACGGCGCGGGGCCGCCATCGCTGACGACGTAGAAGCCGAGTTCGCCCTTCGGCGATTCGACGCGCGAGTAAGCCTCGCCTGCCGGCGGGCGGATGGCGAGCGGCACGTCGGTCTTGTGCGGGCCGCCCGGCAGGTCGTGTACGGCCTGGCGGATGATCCGCAGACTCTGCTTCATCTCCTCGATGCGGATACACATGCGATCGTAGGCGTCGCCGTTGTAGCCGACGGGAATGTCGAATTGCATGCGGTCGTAGACGCAGTAGGGGTCGGCCTTGCGGATGTCCCATGCGATGCCGGCGCTTCGAAGCAGCGGGCCGCTTAGTGAGGCGTTGATCGCCATTTCCGGCGACACCATGCCGACGTCGCGGGCGCGCATCATGATGATTTCGTTGCCGACGAGGAGCTGGTCGTACTCTTCGAAACGGAACGGCAGATCGTCATTGATCAGACGGTCGAGCGCGGGAAGGAATTCATCCGGGATATCGAACGCGACGCCGCCGATGCGCATGTAGTTCGTCGTGAGACGCGCGCCGCAGGTCATCTCGAAGAGATCGAGAACCTTCTCGCGGTCCCGGAAGGCATACATGACCGGCGTCTGCCAGGCGCCGCAGTCATTGATGAAGGCTCCGGTGGCCATGCAGTGGCTGGCGACGCGCTGGAGTTCGGCGAAGATGACACGCAAGTACTGCGCGCGCTCGGGCACCTCGACGCCAGCGAGCTTTTCGACGGAGAGGCAGTAGCCGAGGTTGCCGGACATCGCGGCGAGATAGTCCATGCGGTCGGTGAACGGGATGTTCTGCGTGAACGTGCGCTCTTCGGCGAGCTTCTCCATGCTGCGGTGGAGGTAGCCAACGATCATCTTCACATCAACGATGCGTTCGCCGTCGATCTTCGCGACCATGCGGAACACGCCGTGCGTGCTCGGGTGCTGTGGTCCGATATTGACTTCGACCGGCTCGGATTTGATGGGCATCTGGATGTGGGAGGTCGGAAATCGGCGGGCGCCATGACGCGCACTACCGGCAAAACGACTTGTGACCTCCAACCTCCTTCTCTTCGCGAACTACTCGCCTGTGCCGGGCGCGGCCGGGCGGAACTCTTGTCCGGTCTCGCCGGCGACCTGCTTCGGAAACTGGCTGAGGCCGGACTTGCGGCCGCCGGGCATCGACATGAAGTCCTTGCGCAGCGGGTGGCCGGGAAACGACTCCCAGAGAAACAAGCGCGTCAGCTCCGGATGGCCGGGAAACTTCACGCCCATGAGGTCGTAGATCTCGCGCTCTTGCAGGATCGCACCGGACCAGAGCGGACTGATCGATGGCACTTCGGGGTGCTCGTGATCGGCCGGCACCTTCACTTCGAAGATGTGGTTCTGGGCGAGCGACGCGAAGTGGTAGACGAGATCGATGTGCGTGATCATGTCGACGCTGCACATCTGCACCAAGAACTTGCCATCGAGCTCCTCGTCATCGCGCAGGAAGCGCATCGCTTCGAAGGCGCTCGCAGGTTCGAGCGTGACGATGTCGGCGCTCGCGCTGCGGATAGCGTCGGGAAGCGCCGTGCGAATGCGGTCGGCGACGTGGGTACCGGCGAGGGTGAGCGTAGCGGCGTGCGGCACTAGATCCACTCCAGTGCGCGTTTGCGCCAGGCATACGCGAGGCCGATCGCGAGTATGCCGATGAAGATCATCGCTTCGACGAAGGCGTAGACGCCGAGATGGCGGTAGGCGACCGCCCACGGGTAGAGGAACACGGCCTCGACATCGAAGACGACGAAGAGCAGGCCGAAGAGGTAGTAGCGGACGTTGTAGCGGACGTGCGCATCGCCGATGGGCACCATGCCGCATTCGTAGACGGACTCTTTGATGGGGTCGGGCGCGCTGGGGCGGATCTTGAAGATGCCGAGCGCGACGGACGCGAGGATGGGGATGAGGGGGAAGATCACGGCGAAAACGAGGAGGAATCCGCCCCGGCCAAACTGCTCGATCAACGGCTGGTTCTCCCGTCGTCAAAAGATTGTGAATTTCTACGCTATTTGGCAGCGAATCCTATCACAGGTATCTGGGGCGGACAACGGGCGACCGGGGGAAACAGGGATTTCACGGATGGGGCGGGCAGGGACGGGAACCACGAAGGACACGAAGGATCGTTGGGACGGGAACAGGGATTTCACGGATGGGGCGCCGGGGAACCACAGATTGCACAGATTGCACAGATTGCGCAGATTGGTTTGGGGTAGTTCAGGGCGCGTGGGCAGGTGCGCGGCGGTAGCGCCTGTTCAGGCTCCCTTAGGGCTGGGGGGTGTGAGGTCGATGACGGCGATTGGGTGTCGATACTTCTGCGGTTTGGGCGCTGAGGCGCCCGAGCTTTGCTGCGGGAGGACTTGGGAGTTGGTTTCTAGGAATTCGGCCACGTTTGCGGCTGTGGTGGCGCTGGTGCTAGTGATGCTGCAGTTCGGGGCGATTCGCTTTTCGCCGTGGGGG
>JANXYW010000112.1 GCA_025355835.1 Chloroflexota bacterium | reverse complement strand
CGCACGGCCGTCTGCAACACGTCGGATCTGACGCCGAAAGCGCTCGACGAGATGGTGCGCACGGCAGTCGAACTGGCGAAGATCAGCGAGCCGGATGAGTTCGCCGGGTTGCCCGCGAAGGAAGACCTCGCTACCGACATGGGCGGCGCGCTGATGCTCTACGACGAGCACGTCGAGTCGCTGACCGTCGAGGAGATGCAGGACATCGTCATGCGCTCCGAGCAGGCGGCGTTCGACGCCGACAAGCGCATCACGAACTCGGAAGGCGCGGAGTTCGGCGCCGAGCGCGGCATGGTCGTGCTGGCGAACAGCCTGGGTTTTTGCGGCAGCTTCCCGTACACGGCTGTCAGCTTTTCGGTCTCCGTCATCGCCGATGAGGCGAGCGGCAAAAAGCACAACGACTACTGGTACAGCGCTGGAAACATGCTCCACCGGCTGGCAGCGCCAGAAGAAGTCGGCCGCCGTGCCGCCGCGCGCGTCGTGCGCAAGATCGGCGGCCGCAAGGTCGAAACGCGCGAAGTACCCGTTGTCTGGGAGCCGACGATGACCGGCGCGCTGATGGGCATCATCGCCGGCGCCGCCAGCGGCGAGTCGCTGTTCAAGCGCTCGACGTTCCTCACCGATTTCGAGGGCCAGCCGATCGCGTCGTCGCTGGTCTCCATCGTGGACGACGGGACACTCGTCGGGCAACTCGGATCGCGGCCGTTCGATGGCGAGGGCGTTCGAAAGCGGCGCAACCTGCTGGTGGACGCCGGCGTCTTCAAGCAATTCCTGTTCGACAGCTACTACGCGCGCCGGACGGCCCGTCGCACGACGGGCAGCGCATCGCGCATGGGCGACCAGATCGGCGTCGCCACCGGCAACCTCATCTGGGAAGCGGGCGCAACTACGCCGGGCGATATGGTCGCTTCGATCACCGATGGGCTGTATTTGACGGATCTGATGGGGTTCGGCGTCAACCAGACGACCGGCGACTTCTCCCGCGGTGCGGCGGGCCTCTGGATCGAGAACGGCCAGCTCGCGTATCCGGTGGCCGAGATCAATGTCTCGGGCAACCTGAAGACCATGCTCAAGGACATCGACGCCGTCGGCAACGACCTGGAGTGGCGTGCCGGCACGGCGTCTCCGACGGTGCGGATGGCGCGCCTCACGGTCAGCGGGCTCTAGCCTCCTCAGGGTGCGCGCCCTCTTTTCTAGCCCCGTCGCTAAGCCGAGATTGAATGTGGAAGCGCCGCAGCAGTGCCTCGTCGCCTCCGCATCAACATGGAAAAGCGCTTCAACTTCGCCGACGCGTTCTGGTTCCGAGTGCCGCTGAAGGCGCTCGTGCTGGTTGTCGCCGTGTTCGCGTTCCTCTCCCTCTATCCGACACTAACGAACGGCACAGCAAGCGACCATGAGCACGCGCTCTTCGGCCTCACCGTGCTTGGCGGCTTCATGCTCACGGCCACGATATTCACCGTGGCCATCAACGATAGTCACGTCGAAGTAGACGATGAACACGTGCATATCCGGTTCGAGGCGTTCTTTACAGCGCGCATCGCGCTCGCGAATATCGTTGGCGTACGGAGCGTGGATCCCCACCCGCGGTGGCGGTATCGCTTCGGCCTGGCGACGAACTTCGAAGACCGCATCTCCTGTAGCCACGGTGGCTCGATGGTCGAGATCGAACTCGCTCAGCCGCAGTTGACACGGCTCTGGCCGCGCGTGCTCCCCGTCACCAGGTTCTGGATCGCTGTGCGCGACGACCGGGCGTTCGCGCTGGAGCTGCAACGAGCTGTCGCGCGGCATGCGAACATGAACCGCGCCCGGGCGGCCTGACTCGAACCTACCCCTGCTATCATGGACGCGAAGGTGCACCCATGCTCAGCCGCGGCAAACCGCGCCCCATTTCGCCCATCACCGCGTTCGCATTTGGCACGGCGCTCGCCGCGCTGCTGCTGGTCGCGCTGTTTCCGATCTTCCCGCGCCAGTTCAACATCCGCGTTGGCGATGTTGCATCGCGCACCGTCAAGTCGCCCCGCAGCGCATCGTTCGAGAGCAGCTACCTGACGCAGCAACGGCGCGACGAAGCCGCAAACGCCGTGCGCCCGGCGCTCGTCTTCGATGCGAGCGTGCGCACGACGCAGGTCGCCGCCTACGACAAGGCCGCGTCGCAGGCGACGCAGATCCTGGGACAGAGCACCGACACCGCGCGCCGACGCGACGCGTTGATCTTACTGCAGCTCTCGCCGCGCAGCATCGACACAGGCCTGGCGCTGACGAACGAGCGCTGGCAGGCAGTCATCGCAGAAGGCCGCCGAGCGCTCACGCAGGAGCTGGGCGTCTCACTCGACGATACGAGCGTGACGGCGGCGAAGGACAGCGTGGACGCTTCGATCGCCCCAGCCTTCAATTCCGACGAGGCGCTTCTGACCGCCGAACTGGTGCGTCCGCTGATCGTTTCGACGTTGCGCGAGGATGCGACGAAGACGGAACAAGCGCGAGGCGCGGCGCGCGCCGCTGTCGCGACGGAACGGATCAACATCGAAAAGGGCGACGTCATCCTCTCAGCCGAAACGTCGGTTGATCAGGTCTCCATCGAGAAGCTGAATGCCGCCAAGCTCGTCGGGAAGCGCGTCGAATGGCGGAACGTCGTCGCGGCGGCCATCCTGGCGATCATCGCGGCGGCCGCCGTAGCCGGATATCTGTTCGTGCTACAGCCGCGCGGCATCACGTCGGAGCGCCACATGATTGCGCTCGCGCTGATCACCGCGGCGCCGCTACTGATCGCCAAGTTCTACCTGCCGCTCGTGCTACCGGACGATCATCGATATTTTCTGCCGTACATCTTGCCCGTCGCTGCAGCGCCGATTCTCATCGCAGCGCTGCTCGAAACTGATGTGGCCGTGGCGGTCGCAGCGATCATCGGTGTGTTGATCGCGTTCGTCAGCGCGTTCCTCCCCGACGTGTCGCTCGTGGCATCGATCACGGTGCTCGACACGTTTCGACTGCTGCTCGTCTACGCGATGGGTCCGATCATCGGCGTGTACTTAGTCCATCGCGCGGATCGGCTCAACCGATATCTGACAGCGGGCCTAGCCGTCGCCGCGGCGTCGTACGTGATGCTACTGTCGACATGGTTCATCGATAGCGACCGCCAGATCGCCGATCTCGCCTGGATGGCGTTCGCCGCCGGCATCGGCGGAGTCACGTCGGGCGTAATCGCGGCCGGCGCGTTCGTCACGGTCGGCGTGTTGTTCGGGGTCACGACGCGCGTGCAGCTCATGGAGCTGTCCCAGCTCAATGCGCCTCTGCTGCGGCGGTTGCAAGACGAGGCGCCGGGCACCTTCCATCACAGTATCATCGTCGGCAATCTGGCGGAGCGGGCTGCGGACCTCGTCGGCGCCGATCCGCTGCTGACGCGCGTCGGCTGCTACTACCATGACATCGGCAAGGTGCTGCAGCCGGGCATGTACATCGAGAATCAGCTCGGCGGAGAGACGCCGCACGAGGAGATGTCGCCGACCGAAAGCGCGACGATCATCCGCCAACACGTCACAGGCGGCGTCGAGTTGGCGCGTCGCGAGCGGCTGCCTGCACGCGTCCAGGCGTTCATCCCCGAGCATCACGGCACGCGCCTGGTAGCGTACTTTTACCGCAAGGCTGCTGAGCACGATCCCGGCATCGATCCGGCGTTATTCACGTACGAAGGACCGCGGCCGCAATCGAAAGAGACCGCGATCGTCATGCTCGCCGACTCGACGGAGGCGATGGTGCGAAGCAGCGCCGATCGCACGGCGGAGCGCATCGACCAACTGGTAGAGGAGGTGATCGCGGAACGGATGCAGGAAGGCCAGCTCGATGACAGCGACCTCACGCTACGCGATCTGCGCACGATCGCCGAATCGTTCAAGGCGACGATGCGCGCCGTGTACCACCCGCGCGTGCAGTACCCGGCGCCGACGGAGATGGAAGTGAAACGCCGCGTCCTCCGCATACCGCTTCGCGCGCCGACCGAGCGCGGCGACCCCGAACCCCGCCGCCGCCGCAAGTACGAGCGGTAGTAGTCCGCTGGTTAACCTTCCCCTCTCGAATCCTTGAACAAGCACAGGGGGAGCTGTGTCCCTGATGCTCCCTAAACGGAGCGCGGGCGTTCAGCCCGCGTCATCCGACTGCGATGTTCGTTCCTCTTCGTAGCGTGGACTTACAGTCCGCGCGGTCGTCGATAGCGAGATCCGCGCCGAGCTCTCGAAGCCGGCACCGCTGCAGTCATCCCACCTCAGACAAAATCTATCGAGCGCGACCGCCATCCATGCGGCCAGAAACGAAGTCGGGGCCGCACAACGCGGCCCCGACGGTGATTCCGTTTGTCCTATCTGTTCTTTACGTCTCTTCGGCGATCAGCCTGATCTCGAGTACCGCGCCACAGCCGACGCAGATGACGACGTCGATCGCATTGCGGGCGGCACAAACGAGGCACCGGAGCGGCGCCGGATCCAGCTCCAGGCCGGCGTTGGCGACGAACTGCCGTACCATCGGGTGTGTCTCATCGAGTTCGCTGATTGTGACTTCGCGTACATCTGTAACGGTTTTGTAGCGGCGCATCAGGCCGTTCTTGATCATGTACGAGATCGCATTTGATTTGTCGGGATCGTTGCCGGGAACGCCGTTGCGGCTGTCTCGCGCCCACTGGTCGATCAGCTTAATCGTCCAGAAGCCGGTGGGCGGCGTCGCCCGCTTCATCATGATGGCGACCGCCTCGATGGTGCCTAGCAGCGCATCGGTCGCGACGCCGTGATCCGCTGCAAGGTGATCCGCCTCGCCGGCGGCCGCGACCAGATCGGCGCTAATCGTGCCCGGCACGCCGCACACGATGACGCGCTTTTCGAATCGATTCTTGATCCATGTGATGACGCGGATGTAGTCGGAGTCGCCCGTCATCAGCACGTAGGTGCTGACCTGCGGGCGATCGAGCGCTGTTTCCATGATGTCCATCAGCATGTGCAGATCTGCGCTGCTCTTCAGCCGCTCATGTCCATCGCGGACGAAGCGTCGCACCGGGATGTCGCGGGCGGCGATGCCGGCGACATCGAGCGCACGTCGCACCCACTGCGGGTGCTCGCTGAAGTCGGCGTAGGCCATGGCGACGGACACTCTGCCGTGTTTCCTTGCTTTCTCGATGAATTGGGCTACGTTCGGTTCAATCTGGTAGACGTTCAGAAAGCTATATCGAATGTTTTCAAGGTCGATGAATAGTCCTACTTCTCCTGTGCCTGCGCCTTGCATCTGCCCTCCCTTCTACGCAGGAACCACCGAAATCATGCTACCACGATGCGCCTTCTGCCTCGCGAGCGTAAACCTGCCCGCGCCGTCTGGCGTACTACTGGTGAGCGGCCAGCCGTCGCGGTTGCCAGCGCGAGTCTCCGTTCGGTCTTGTTACACTGGATGTGAAGCGGGTATGCCCGCGAGAGAAAGAAGAGAGGTAGAGAACGAGATGGGCGCAACTGCCAAGACCGTGCTGCTGATGGGGGTCATGACGGGCCTTCTGGCGGGGCTGGGGTATCTGTTTCTAGGCGGATGGCCCGGCGTGATCGTCTTCCTGGTCATCGCCGGCGCATTCAACATCTTCGCGTACTGGAAATCTGACTCGCTGGCGCTGCGCATGGCGGGCGCGCACGAGGTCTCGCCCGAAGAGGCGCCGCGCCTCCACCGCGCTGTCGAGGAAGTGGTAGCGATGACGTCGCTACCGAAGCCCAAGGTGTACATGGTCGACAACCCGTCGCCGAACGCCTTCGCGACGGGCCGCAATCCGCAGCACGCCGTCGTCGCCGCAACGACGGGCATCCTGAACCTGCTCGACGACCGCGAGTTGAAGGGCGTCATCGCCCACGAGCTGGGTCACGTCGGCAACCGCGACATCCTCATCGGTGCCATCGTCGCCGTCTTCGCTGGCGCGATCGGCATGATCGCGCAGATGCTGGGCTTCCGGATGATGTTCGGCGGCTTCGGCGGCCGCGACGACGAAGAGAGCAACCCACTGCTGATGATCATCGCCATCATCCTGCTGCCGATCGCGGCGACGATGGTGCAACTCGCCATCTCCCGCACACGCGAGTACGAGGCCGACCGCACGGGTGCGAAGACGACGCACGACCCGGATGCTCTCGCCGACGCGCTGGCGAAGCTGGAGCAGGGTGCCGCGCAGCGGCCGATGCAGGTCAACCCGGCGGCCGCCCACATGTACATCGTCAACCCGCTGGCGGCGCTCAAGGGCGCGCAGTTCTCCGGCCTCTTCAGCACGCACCCGCCGATCGAGGAGCGCATAGCGCGCCTGCGCCAGATGGCGCGCACCGGCGTGTAGGTCTTTCGCACGGTAATCAACACATCGGAGGCCTCGCTTGGTGCGAGGCCTCTTTTTCGTGTACGGCGACTCGGGCTGGAACCAGCACCTCACCCCGGCCTTCGGCCACCCCTCTCCACGAGGTGGAGAGGGGATCATTCGCGACGGGATTCGTGGAGAACGGGCGTCTGACGTTGGTGCAGTGCTTTCAAAGCTTAGATTTGTTGAGGGGACGCGAAGCGTGGAGCATAGCCGCCCTCGGCTGTGTGTCCGGCAAAGCCGGACCGACGCGGTACAGCGCATTGTCCGACGGCCTTCCTCCGCGTGCGAAACCTATCGGCGAAGCGCCCCGATCCAAGAAGCCCGAGAAGTACTACGCCAGCGCCGGAACCGCAGCGATCCGCCGCAGCCCTTCATCGACGCGATCGTCCGGAAGCGTCAGTGACAGACGCACGTAGCCTTCGCCGTAGGCGCCGTAGCCGTTGCCCGGCGTGACGATGACAGCGGCTTGATCGAGCAGGCGCTCCGCGAACCCGGCCGATGTCATCCCCGCGGGCACTCTCGCCCAGACGTAGAGGCTGGCCTTCGGCGGCGTCACGTGCAGGCCGAGCTTGCGGAGCGCATCGACGACCTTGTCGCGGCGGCGCTGGTAGATGGCGTTGTGGCTTGCAATGCTATCTTGCGGCCCGTCGAGCGCGGCGATCGCCATGCGCTGAATCGCCTGCGACGCGCCGGAGTCGATGTTCGACTTCACGCGCATCAATGCGTCGATGATCTGCGGGTTGCCGACCGCCATGCCGATGCGCCAACCCGTCATGTTGTAGCTCTTCGACAGCGAATGGAACTCGATGCCGACGTCTATCGCGCCCTTCGCCTGCATGAAGCTCACCGGCACGTATTCGTCGTATGCAACTTCGCTGTACGGGCCGTCGTGGCAGATCGCGATGTCGTACTTCTTCGCGAACTGCACGGCACGCTCAAAGAAGTCGATATCGGCCACGGCGCCCGTCGGGTTGTTCGGGTAGTTGAGCCAGAGCAGCTTCGCGCGATGCGCCACATCCGCCGGGATCGCGTCGAGATCGGGTAGGAAGCCGCGATCTTCCGTGAGTGGGATTTTGTACGACTCGCCGCCTGCGAACATCGTGCCGATCTCGTACACCGGGTACGCAGGGTCCGGCACCAGCGCGACATCACCGGGACCGATAAAGCACAGGGCGACGTGGCCGATGCCCTCTTTCGAACCGATCAGCGACAGCACTTCCTTCGCCGGATCGAGCCGCACGCCAAAGCGACCTTCGTACCAGCGCGCGACGGCTTCGCGAAAGTCGGGCAACCCTTCGGTCTCGGGATAGCGGTGGTTCGCCGGCTCGCGCGC
>JANXYW010000075.1 GCA_025355835.1 Chloroflexota bacterium | reverse complement strand
GCTGGCGGCGCACGACGGCGATCCGGTCGCCGACGATCTGATGCTGGATCGCGACGGCGTAACGTACGCGAAGGCACGCGTCGTCAACGCGTTTCCGCCGAAGCTGGCGCCGCCGATCGAGGGCAGCACCGTGTATTCGTGTGGCGAGCACGACGCCGAGCGCGCGTACGAGATCGATCAGTACGCCGACGAGCGCGGCGTCTGCGTCGGGCTGATCCGCAACGGCGGCGATTCCACGGCCGGACGCGCGTTTCTCGATCAGGACTTCCTGCTCGGCGCACAGTCGGGGCACCTCAACGTCAACGGCGCTGCTGGATCGGGTACGAAGTCGTCGTTCTTGACGCTGGCGACATCGCAGACGATCAACGCCGTCAAGACGCGCGCGGCCGGCATGGTCGGTTCGGGACAGGCGCCGCGGATCAAAGCGATCATCTTCAATGTGAAGGGCTTCGACTTGTTCTGGCTCGACCGCTGGTCGACGAAGTTCACGCAAGACGACCTCGATACGTGGCAGCGGATGGGCGTCGCGTCGCCCGACATCTTCCGCAGCATTGCGTACTACGCGCCGGAGACGTCGCAGCGCAGCGGCGCTCCGATGCCGATCACAACGGAGCGCCCCGGCGACGTGAAGCCGTACTCGTGGTCGCTGAAGGACATCATCGATTTCGGCCTCTTCGACCTGCTGTTCTCCGAGGAGACGCGCGCGAACGACAACATCGTGACGCTGATCAATTGGCTCAGCCATCGCCTGTCCGTCGGACGCACGAAGGCGCAAAGCCTCGAAGAACGCCTGGGTGGCATGCCGGATGCGCGGGTCGCGGCGCGCCGGCAACTCACGGATTCGCTGGAGCGCGCGTTCAACAGCAAAAACGACCTCAACGGCGGCAACGCCGTCCTCAACTTCCAGAATCTGCTCGACTATATAGAGATGAAGGCGCAGCCCGAATCGAAAGACCTCGACGACGACAGTCTGCGCAGTATGAGCAACTCGACGATCCAGGCGCTGTGGCGCCGGCTCGCGCGCGTGCTCGGACCGACATCGGGGCTGCTGCGGCGCGACGACATCGACGGCTCGCCGCTGTCGCTCGCGACCATGAAGGAGGACGTGAGCGTGATCGACATCCAGTCGATCCACGACGCGCATCTGCAGCGCTTCGTCATCGCGGCGGCGCTGAACCAGCTCGTGCAGTGGCGCAGCGGCCCGCACGCGGCGCGGCACGAGACGTTCCTCGTCGTCATCGACGAGCTGAACCGCTACGCGCCGCGCGGCGCATCGGACTCGATCACGAAACTGTTCGAGTACGTCGCGAGCCAGATGCGGTCGCGCGGCATCATTCTCTTCGGCGCGCAGCAGCAGGGTTCGCGCGTGTCGGACGTCGTCATCGAAAACAGCCAGACGCGCGTGCTGGGGCGAAGCGGCGGGCAGGAGTTGGCCGATTCGATCTGGCGCGGATTCTCGGAGGGCGACCGCAAGCTCGCGCTGCGATTATCGCCGGACGAGAAAGTAGTCGTTGCGCCGAACTTCCGCGAAGCGCTGCACGTAAAGGTGCCGCGCCCACCATGGGCGATGCGCCCCGAAGAGGCGACCGACGCGCCGCCGCCGTGCATCGCCGACGCCAAGCGCGCGCCGGGCGTGGACGCAGGGAAGGCGACGCCGTCCGCTGACGGCAAGCGCAAAGCGCAGTCGTTGGAGATGTAGATGAGCGGTGTTGCGAGAAGGCGATCGACCCGCTGTAGGGGCGCAACCCGTTGCGCCCGTAATGTTGGGCTACGAAGACCGCACCGGCGCAGACATGTCAGCCGTCGCTGGAGATGTAGGTTGTCGTTGGCAGAACCAAGTACGAACCGCTGTAGGGGCGCAACCCGTTGCGCCCGCGCTCGGGCTGCGATAGGCGCCTCGGTGAAACCGTGACTACTCTCCCGAACCGCCGCTCAGTACGGTTGCCGCACTACGACTACGCGACGTCCGGCGGTTATTTCGTCACGATCTGTACGCACAATCGGCAACCGCTGTTCGCCGCCGAGCGAATCGCCGACATTGTGGAAGCGGCGTGGAACGACATCTCGAAGCATCATTCGGACGTCG
>JANXYW010000061.1 GCA_025355835.1 Chloroflexota bacterium | reverse complement strand
GAAGTGCGCATCGACCACCGGTCCTGGTGTCCTGCCCGCCGGGGCGTTGAGCGATGGCAGCGCAGTGCGCGCTCGTTAGGCCTGACGCCTGATCCGTACGCGGCGCATCATGATCGTCTCGGTGATGATTTGCGCTTCGTCGACCATGCCGTCGCTGCGCGGGTTCTTGATGCGGATCGCGCGGTGCTTCTTCGGTGCGCCCGCGGTCAACAAGCTGCCGATGACACGGCGCACCAGAAATTGGCCCACGGTGCCGGCAGCCATCACCGCCGCGCCCTTCACGACGGGCGAGGCCTGCGACCGCCAGATCGTTGGCATCACGCTCGTACGAACGGCCGGCAGCTGCGCTTCGGTGACGGCAACGCCGCAGCGACGACAGAAGTTATCGCCGTCGTCGATCGCGAATGTGCAGGCGTTGCAGCTAGACATATGCATGGAGCACTATCCTATCGCCTCCCTTATGACGCGTCAATTGCGAAAAGCGCAGGATGTCTACGCGGGCGCAGCCTTCGCGAGTGTACCCTCGATCTCCGGGGTGAGATCGTAGCCCTGCACGACGCGGGTCGCCCCCGCCATGATCACGTCGCCATCAAGCCGGAGGCGGCCATCGGCCAACGCGCGCAAGGTCTCGACCACAAGCGGGAGTTCGCGCGCCGCGCCGCGCCGTCGCATCTCTTGGAACAGCGGCAGCGATTCGCCATCGGCGTAGCGGATGTCGCTGACGTTTCGGTGCTCGACCGCGCGCCACAGCAGGTCGATCGTCGGTCCGCGCAGTTGGTACGTGCAGTACGTGACGATCGCGCCTTCATCAAGGGCCGCAGTGACGAGGTGGATGCGCACGCCGCTGTACTCGACGCGTTGTTCGATGAGTTGCCACGTCACCTGTTGCCACGTGCCGGCCGACTGACCCGGTGCCGCTGGATGCAGGTTCAGCATCGCGTGGCCTGCGAACAGCGGTTGCGTCATGACGAGCATGTAGCCCGATAACATGCCGATGTCGTATGCGTATGGCTGCAGCAATTCGGCGACAGCGCTGTCGTATTCGGTGCGCCATGCGGGCAGCGGTTGACCCGCGCGCGCGACTTCACCGCCGCGCGCGCGGCGAAAGGTGGCATCGGACAGTGTGACGAGCGGAATACCGTAGCCGGCTATCTGGTCGAAAAACGCATCGGTCGCCTCGAACTGGCCGCGCTCGCGGTTCGAGAAGACGAATGCGATGTTGGCGTCGAGGCGGCCTTCGGCGATGGCCTCCACAGTAGCCCGCAGCAGCTTCTGCGATCCCTCGCCGCGTCCCGTAGAAAACCACCCGATTCGCAGCACTCAGTCCTCCGCGAATTTCCGCTCGACAGGTCACCGTATCGGGGCCGCGATGATCTGGCAACCGCGTTACGCGAACGGCTCGTCATCGGCCGGCTCGCCGTCTTCGTCGACGTACTCATAGTCGGCGGGAGCGTCCTGGATGACGCTGCCGTTGCGTTGCGGAAGCGCTGCGAACGACTCCTTCAGCTTCGTGACCTTCAACTCCGCCGCATCGAGGCGCTCCTGGCACTCGCGGGCGAGCTGCATGCCCTCTTCGTACAGCGCGATCGAATCGTCAAGCGAGAGTCCGCCCTGTTCGAGCTTGTTCACACGCTCATCGAGCCGGCCGTACAGCTGTTCGAATGTATCGCGCTTCGGTTCTTTTGGCATCGACGTTTTCTCCTACGCTCGCTCTTCCGGCATCGTGAATAGGGGCGCCTGCGCATCCAGCACCGAACGCTTGGGCCGTCGGCGCTGCACCGCCGCTCCGCCATCGACGTGCACGCCGAACGCGCCGTCTTTGACACGAACGCCCAGCGCCTGTCCGGGCTTCGTGGCGCCGACGCTCGAAATGACGGAGTCGCCGCTCTGCACGACCGCGTAACCGCGATCGAGTGTCGCGAACGGGTCGAGCGATTTCAGCCGCCAAACGAAGTTGCCGACGGCGTGTACAGCGGTACTGTGTACTTTCTCGGCGGCCGCCAGCCCACGGCGGCTGACGTCGTCGATCGTCTGCCGTAATCGGTCGATGTCCGGCGTACGTCGCTCGAGCAGGTGGACGCTGCTTTGCAGATCGCTTCGCCGCGCTGCGATCTCCTGCCGTATGCCCGCGTCCATCGCCGTCGCAGCACCGCGCAAGCGAGCGTGGATCTCCGCGCGATCTGGCGCGACGATCTCCGCCGCGGCCGATGGCGTCGGCGCTCGGCAGTCGGCAACGAAATCGGCGATCGTTGTATCTGTCTCATGACCCACGGCGGAGATGATCGGCACGATGCTGGCGAAAATCGCACGCGCGACCAGTTCGTCGTTGAAGCACCACAGCTCTTCGATGGAGCCGCCGCCGCGGCCGGCGATGATCACGTCGATATCGCCGAGTGCGTTCAACTGCTCGATTGCTCCAATGACGCCTGCGACAGCGTCTGCGCCCTGCACGGGAGTTGGCGAGAGTACGATCTCGGCGAGCGGCCAGCGCCGTTCCAGAACGCGGCAAATGTCGTGGAACACGGCGCCGGACTCAGACGTGACAACGCCGATGCGTCGCGGGAAGCGCGGCAGCGGCCGCTTGCGGGAGTCGTTGAACAGCCCCTCTTCTTCGAGACGCATCTTGAGGCGCTCGAATTCCATCTGCAGCGCGCCGACGCCTTCTGGCTGCACGAAGTCGACATAAAACTGAAGCTCGCCGCGCTGCTCGTAGAGCGAGACACGGCCTTGCGCGACGATCGCGCGCCCGTTCTGTACGAGCGCGGCGGTAGACGGGCGGGTGGGTGCGCGCGACGCGAAGTACGCCGAACGAAGCTGCGAAGTGCCGTCTTTGAGTGTGAAATACACATGGCCAGAAGCTGGCCGGCTGACGTTCGAGACCTCGCCCGCGATCCAGACATTGGTGAGGACCGGGCTCGATTCGAGCATCTCTCGCAGATAGGTTGTGATCTCGTGGACGGCGTAGACATGCACGCCGCATTTTCGAACAAATATGCGGATCAGCGCAATGGCGATATCTGGAAAGCGCGGGGAAAGTTACCCGGAGCGTTCAGACCCACCGGCCGCGCCGGTCGCTACGCACGCTCCTGGTACTGGCCCGATTCCGTGTTGACTTTGATCTTGTCGCCCTCGTTCACGAACAGGGGGACGTTGACGACGAGGCCAGTCTCCAGCGTCGCAGGCTTGGTCGCGCCCGTGGCCGTGTCGCCCTTCACGCCCGGGTCGCAGTGCGTAATCGTCAGGATCACCGATGCCGCCAGTTCAATGCCGATGGGCTCGTCGCCCAGGAAGAGCACGTCGCACTGCCCGTTCTCGCCGATGTAGTTCATTGCTTCGCCGACCTGGTCGCGTGTCAGCGGCACCTGGTCGAACGTTTCGGTGTTCATGAAGTAGATGAGGTCTTCTTCGGTGTAGCTGAGCTGCATCGTAACGCGCTCGACGCGGACGCGCGGCCACTTCTCGCCGGCCTGGAACGACCGATCGATGAGGTCGCCGCGACGGACGTCGCGGAGCTTCATCCGCATCTGTGCGGAGCCGCGGCCCATCTTGATGTGCTGAAACTCCATCACCTGGTACACGCGGCCGTCGAGCTCGATGGTCGCGCCGCGCTTCATGTCACCCGTTGAGATCATGGGTGGTCGTCCTCCTGTAGTTAGTAGCCTCCACCGCCTGCTAGGCGGGGGCTGCCCCGGAATCAGTTCGTCATAACGTAGCGGAATCGCGTTGTGGCCGGAAGCGCGCCGGAGCCGTATCGACGTCAGCCGACGAATTGCAGCTTCGGCGCTTTGCTCATCACGCGCGCCTTGCCATTCTCCATCACCACCATATCTTCGATGCGGACGCCGCCCCAGCCGGTCACGTAGATGCCCGGCTCGATCGTGAATACCATGTTGTCGCGCAGTTCGTCCGTCGACGTGCGGGCGACGCGCGGTGCTTCGTGCACCTGCAAGCCGATGCCGTGACCGAGCCCGTGTCCGAACGTTTCGCCATAGCCCGCCGCATCGATGACGTTGTGCGCGATCATGTGGCACTCATCGCCAGTCATGCCGGGCTTCACCATCTCCTCCGCCGTCAGTTGTGCGGTCAGCACGATGTCGTAGATCTTCTTGAACTGGTCGTCCGGCTTGCCGAGGAAGATCGTGCGTGTCAGATCCGACATGTAGCCGTCGATATCGCAGCCCATATCGATGACGACGCCTTCACCCTTTTCGAGCTTGCGATCGCGCGGGTACGCGTGCGGCATCGCGCCCCACGGACCACCCGCGACGATCGTGTCAAACGACAGTCCATCGCCGCCGTGTTCGCGGATGTACTTCTCGATCTCCCATGCGACTTGCTTCTCCGTCCAGCCGGGCTCGACGCGATTCGCAACGGATTCGCACGCCGCGTCACCGAGGTCGACCGCGCGCTGTAGCGCTTCGATTTCGCCCGGCTCCTTGAACAGCCGCAGCGACTCGACGAGGTTTGGCGTGGGCACCAACGCCGGACGACCGGCCTCGGGCAGCGTCGCGATCGATTTCTTGATCTGCTGATGCGTGGCGAACGTCATGTCGCCGGCTTCGAAGGCGATCTTCTTGCCCGCGAGATCGGCGAACAGCGTCGGCACCCAAGCATCGAACCCGCCGACCGTCTTGTGCAGGCGATAATCCGGCGCCTGCGCGGCGCTCTGCTCGTAGTAGCGGAAATCGGTGGCGAGCACGGCGTCAGTCGCAGTGATCAGCAGATATCCGGCAGATCCGGTAAAGCCGCTGAGATAGCGGCGGTTTTGCGCGTTCGATATCAGCGCGCCATCCAGTTCGTGCTTCTCGAACGTGTGGCGCAGTCGTTCAATGCGTGTGCTCATGGAACCTCTCGCTGGGTGACTTCGCGGACTAGTTCTTCTTGAGGAGTTGTACCAGAGCCTCGACGGCGAGTTCGTAGCCGTGTACGCCGAGGCCGACGATCGTGCCGGTGCACACGGGCGAGAGCAACGACTCGTGCCGGAACGCCTCGCGGCGGTACACGTTCGAGATGTGCACTTCAACCGCCGGCATGCTGCAACCGGCGACGGCGTCGCGAAGGGCGATGCTGTAGTGCGTGTACGCGCCGGCGTTGATGATCAGGCCGTCGGCGGCAGATTGCTCGTTTTGGAGCCAGTCGATGAGTTCGCCCTCACCATTCGCCTGGAACGACCGGACTTCTGCGCCGAGGCTACATGCGCGCTCTGAGACCAGCCGCTCAATATCAGCGAGCGTGCTCGTGCCGTAGATCTCCGGTTCGCGCGTGCCGAGCTTATTCAGGTTCGGGCCGTTCATCAAAAGCAGTCGCATCGGGCCATTGTAGCGACCTGCGGAACCGCGTGGGCCAGCGAGGCACGCACCGCGCCGAAAATAGGTGTAGCTCCCTAGTCGGAATGCCGAGAATCAAGTGAGGGGTTAGCCCACCCAATCCGGGTGACCGTGGAGTGCCGCGCATGAGCAGAGATGCCGACGAGGACATGATCGAAGCCACCATCCGGCGCGTGGCGGCGTCGAAGGCTGCTGGCCAAGCGCAGAAGGCCGGCGGCGATGCCGATCCTGAGCCCGAGCCGTCGGCGGCCGCAACCAACCTCATCGACGCCACCATTCGCCGCATCGCCGCGTCTAAGGCAGCCGGCATCGCCCACGAAGCCGAAGGTGGAAACGCGGCGGTGGCGCCTGTGGGCGATGCGGATCCGTTCGAGGCGACCATTCGCCGCGTAGCGGCATCGGCCGCCGCGCGCGCAGAAAATGCAGCGACTGACGGCCATGCCAACGGCGCGTCTAACGCCGAGGACCCGATCGAAGCGACGATCCGCCGCGTAGCCGCGGAATCGGCCGCGCGGGCGGAAGAAGCCGAGAGCGACGTTGTCACGGGGCGACCGTCGGGCGTTCCCGATCTGCACATCGTGCCACCAACGGAGCCTGTCGAGCGTGAGTCAGCTAGCCCGGAGCGTCCGGCCGTCGATGAGAGCCTAATCGAAGCAACGCTGCGCCGCCTCGAGATGGAGCAAGCCGCTCGTGCCACGGCGGAGGCTGCGGCACCAGTTCCCGTTCCCGCCGCCGATGTCGAACCGTGGACGGAAGTAGCTCCGCAGGTGCAGGTCGGGCCGGACGCGTCGATTGATGCGCCGTCGAGCGACGCCGGATGGGCGGAAGTTGCATATGCGCTCCGTCGCGATCTGGACGAAACGCAACAGAAGCTGCGCGTGTTGACGGAACGCGTGGAGTCGTTGCTCGGTGGCTCGGCTGCCCCGCAACTGCTGCGGCCAACGCCGGCGCCACCGCAATCCGCGAAGCCGCAGCCGGCGGATCGCGAGTGGGACGACGCGCCGCACCTGCCACGCATTCCGCTCGGTTCGCCGCCGCGGCCTGCGATCGTGCGCGATCCGTCGCCGCGCACTGCAACCGCGGCGCAGCTCGAGTACCGCGAGGCCGAGCCGGCGTACGAACCGCCGGTGGCGCCAGCTCCCGTCGCCGAAGTTGAGCCACCGACGGCCGCGCCTGTGGCAGCGAAGCGAGGGTTCGATCTGTTGCCGCGCACGTACAGGATCACCGTCGAAGACAAGCGCCGTGGCGTCGACCTCGTGCCGCTGCACCGGGCGCTGCTCGGGATGGATGGCGTGCGCGACATGTCGCTGCTGAGCTACAGCAACGGCACGGCGATCGTCGCGCTGGAGACGACGAACGAACTCGATCCCGACACGCT
>JANXYW010000039.1 GCA_025355835.1 Chloroflexota bacterium | reverse complement strand
GCTGGCGGCGCACGACGGCGATCCGGTCGCCGACGATCTGATGCTGGATCGCGACGGCGTAACGTACGCGAAGGCACGCGTCGTCAACGCGTTTCCGCCGAAGCTGGCGCCGCCGATCGAGGGCAGCACCGTGTATTCGTGCGGCGAGCACGACGCCGAGCGCGCGTACGAGATCGATCAGTACGCCGACGAGCGCGGCGTGTGCGTCGGGTTGATCCGCAACGGCGGCGATTCCACGGCTGGCCGCGCGTTCCTCGATCAGGACTTCTTGCTCGGCGCACAGTCGGGGCACCTCAACGTCAACGGCGCTGCTGGATCGGGCACGAAGTCGTCGTTTTTGACGCTGGCGACATCGCAGACGATCAACGCCGTCAAGACGCGCGCGGCGGGGATGGTCGGCACGGGCCAGGCGCCGCGGATCAAGGCGATCATCTTCAACGTGAAGGGCTTCGACTTGTTCTGGCTCGACCGCTGGTCGACGAAGTTCACGCAGGACGACCTCGACACTTGGCAACGGATGGGCGTCGCGTCGCCCGACATCTTCCGGAGCATCGCCTACTATGCGCCGGAGACATCGCAGCGCAGCGGCGCACCGATGCCGATCACGACGGAGCGGCCCGGCGACGTGAAGCCGTACTCGTGGTCGCTGAAGGACATCATCGACTTCGGCCTCTTCGACCTGCTGTTCTCCGAGGAGACGCGCGCGAACGACAACATCGTGACGCTGATCAATTGGCTCAGTCACCGCCTGTCCGTCGGGCGCACGAAGGCGCAGAGCCTCGAAGAACGCCTGGGCGGCGCGCCGGATGCGCGCGTGGCGGCGCGCCGGCAGCTCACGGATTCACTGGAGCGCGCGTTCAACAGCAAGAACGACCTCAACGGCGGCAACGCCGTCCTCAACTTCCAGAATCTGCTCGACTATATAGAGATGAAGGCGCAGCCCGAATCGAAGGACCTCGACGACGACAGCCTGCGCAGCATGAGCAACTCGACGATCCAGGCGCTGTGGCGCCGGCTCGCGCGCGTGCTCGGCCCGACATCGGGGCTGCTGCGGCGCGACGACGTCGACGGATCGCCGCTGTCGCTCGCGACGATGAAGGAGGACGTGAGCGTGATCGATATCCAGTCGATCCACGACGCGCACCTGCAGCGCTTCGTCATCGCGTCGGCGCTGAACCAGCTGGTGCAATGGCGCAGCGGCCCGCACGCCGCGCGGCATGAGACGTTCCTCGTCGTCATCGACGAACTGAACCGGTACGCGCCGCGCGGCGCGTCCGACTCGATTACGAAACTGTTCGAGTACGTCGCGAGTCAGATGCGTTCTCGCGGCATCATTCTCTTCGGCGCGCAGCAGCAGGGCTCGCGCGTATCGGATGTCGTCATCGAAAACAGCCAGACGCGCGTGCTGGGCCGCAGCGGCGGCCAGGAGCTGGCCGATTCGATCTGGCGCGGCTTCTCGGAGGGCGACCGCAAGCTCGCGCTGCGGTTATCGCCGGACGAGAAGGTGGTCGTCGCGCCGAACTTCCGCGAAGCGCTGCACGTAAAGGTGCCGCGCCCACCATGGGCGATGCGCCCCGAAGAGGCGACCGACGTGCCGCCCGCCTGCATCGCCGATGCGAAGCGCGCGCCGGGCGTGGATGCGGGGAAGGCGACGCCGTCCGCGGATGGCAAGCGCAAAGCGCAGTCGTTGGAGATGTAGATGATGAGAGTGCGTGGCTTCCACATATCGGTGCCAGACCCGCACCTCACCCCGACCTTCGGCCACCCCTCTCCACGTCGTGGAGAGGGGTGCATTTCGGAGACTGTGCATGAGTAGATACACCACGCATGGCCGTCGGTGGACGCAACAACGTGAGCTTGCTCGGGAGATGCGGCACGCGCCGACCGCTGCGGAGGAATTGTTGTGGGAGCGATTGCGCGGTAAACGACTGGGCGGGGTCAAATTCCGGCGGCAGCATGCGATCGGACGATTCATCGTCGATTTCTACTGCGTCGAGCGTGGCATTGCCATCGAAGTTGATGGCGGGATACACGACTCACAGAGAGCAGAAGACGGGGCCCGCCAGGAATACCTGGAGGAGCGCGGCGTCCGATTCCTCCGCTTCACGAACGACGCGATCTTGCAAGACATCGAAACGGTCGTCAATCATATTCTTGGCGCGCTCGCCGCTCCAAATCCCCCTCTCCACGACGTGGAGAGGGGGTGGCCGATCTCGAGTCGCCGCAGGAGACAGGCCGGGGGTGAGGTGCGCGCTCCAGCGCCCGATCCCCAAATCGGTGTCGCCCGATGAAAATCCTCTTCTCCGCTGACTGGCATCTGGGGTACACGCTTGGTGGGGCGAATCCGGCGCTGCGGCTGGAGGATCAGGCGCGGCAGTTGCGGATGATCGCGGCGTACTGCGACGAGTACGCGGTCGATGTGCTGGCGATCGCCGGGGATGTGTTCGAGGCGCAGGAGCGCGGGGCGGCGCGCGCGGCGGTTGGCGCGATGATGGACGCGCTCGCGCAGGGGTTGTCGCGCGGACTGCGGATCATTGCGATCGCTGGGAATCACGACCGCGACTACTTCATGGATATGGCCGGGTTGTGGCTCGGTGCGCACGCGCCCACGGGCGGCGAACGCGTCGTGATGCGCACGCGGCCGGAGTTGCTGACCGTCGAGGCGAACGGCGAACGCGTGAACTTTGCGCTGCTGCCGTTTCCGACGCTCGCGCGCTACGAGTTGCAGCACGATGACGCGGGCGGCGTCGCACAGCGCAACGAGCAGCTCGCGAAGCTCTTCATCGAGAAGATGGAGGATTTGCGGAAGCAGGCTTCGGAGCAGCGGCTGCCGACGGTGCTGCTTACGCATGTGACGGTGACGGGCACGACCGTGAAAGCGCATCGCATCTCGCCGCGCGACGATGTGGTGATCCCGCGCGGGGCGTTTCCGGATTTCGAGCTGACGGTGGTCGGCCACATCCATAAGGCGGAGCAGCTCGGCGGCGCGCACTTCTACTATGTCGGCGGGCTCGACCGGATGGACGTCGGCGAGCGCGACTACGAGCCGCGTGTGCTTCTGGCGGATATCGGCCCGGCGGGCGTGCGCGAGATCACGTCGCTGCCGCTCGATCCGACGCCGTTTGCGGCGATCGTTGCGTCCGACGAGGAGGGGCTCGTTGCGGCGCGCGCGCGGATGGAGCGCCCGGACGATACGCTCGTAAAGCTAACGCTCGAAGTGCCGCAGGGCACGTACCTGGCGCCTCTGCTCGATAGGGCACGCCAGCTATTCCCGCGCCTCTACGGCAACGTCGATTGCGCGTGGACCGACAGCGAGCCGCTGGCGCCGTCCGTGGCCGGGCTCAACGCGGCGAACGTCGAGGAGACGGTGCGTAAGTATCTCGAAGAGCAGCAGATGCCTGACGACGAGCGCGCCGCGCTGCTGGAACTGGTCACGGAGCTGCGCGCCGTACGGACGGGAGTCGACGAATGATTCCGCTGAGCGTCCGCATGAAGGGCTGGATGCGCTATCGCGACGAGCAAGTCGCCGACTTCGGCGGCGGCAGCCTGATCGCGATCTGCGGCGAGAACGGCGCGGGCAAGTCGTCGATCTTCGACGCGATCACGTTCGCGTTGTATGGGCTACATCGCCTGGGCAAGATGCACGCCGACCAACTGATCTCGCAGGATATGGATCGGCTGTCGGTCGAGTTCGAATTCGACGCAAGCGGCCAGCGCTATCTTGTGCGCCGCAGCCGCGGTCACAAAGACTCGGAGCGCGACCAGAGCCTGTGGATCTGGGACGAAGGCGCGCGTGACTGGACGCAGGTGCCGGGGACCGAGAAGGAAGACGCGCTGAAGCGCGCGATCGAGCACATCGTGCGGTTGTCGCCGGAGGCGTTCACGTCGTCGTTTCTGTTGCAGCAGGGCGCGGCGACGGCGTTTCTGGACGCCGATCCGAAGCCGCGATTCGACATCATTAGCAGCCTCATCGGCCTCAAAGAGTACGAGACGCTGGAGAAGCGCGCGCGCGACGCGCACAAACTCGAGAAGGTGATCCTC
Organism: Chloroflexota bacterium; assembly: GCA_025355835.1. Taxonomy (GTDB): domain Bacteria; phylum Chloroflexota; class Dehalococcoidia; order DSTF01; family JACRBR01; genus JANXYW01. Next base: position 1,188 of record JANXYW010000039.1, on the reverse strand, counting down.
GACAAGCTCACGGAGGATCTTCGGGGGTTCGAGGGCGTCGACGAAGACGCGATCGCGCGTTTGCGTGACAGCGTTGCTGCAGCGGCGCAGCGCGAGTCGGATGCGGCGATCGCGGCGCAGGCGGCGCGTGTGCAGCTCGCCGACGCGCAGCGGCATGCGCGGCTGGCGGCGGAGATCGCCGCGCTCGATCTGCAGATCGCCGGCGCGGGTGCGCTGATCGCCGACAAGGAGCAGATCGAGCGCGACGCGGCGCTGTTCGAAACACTGAACAGCGCGATCGACAGCGTGCAGCGTGTCGCCGCATCACTGATGGATGCGGATCGCGCCGCCGCGGTGGCCGCAGATGCGGGTGCGAAGGCCGCGGCGATCGACATCGATGCGCTGGCGACGGCGCACGAGGCGGGCGCGAAACGAATCGATGTCGCTGATACCGGCGCGAAGAAGAATGAGCGTGAACACGCTACCGCGGCGAAGAGCGAGCGCGAGGCGTACGACTTCGCGCAACTCGCGGCGTCCGTGCTCGAGGGGCGAACGCGCATCGCCGGGTTCGACGAACAGGTGAAGCAGCTCGACATGCAGCTGCGCGAGCTGTCGGCCGCGCGCAAGACGATCGAGCGCGACACGGCGGCGGCTGCCAAGGTCATCGAACGGGCCGAAAGCGCATTCGCGGTGGAACAGAAGGCCGCCGCCGAGGCCCGCGCGATGGCCTCGGCGCTGAAGGAGCAGCTCGCCGAGCGGAAGGCTGCGGCGAAGGAGTCGACGTGCGCGCGTTGCGGGCAAGCGATCGACAAGGAGGCGGCCAAGGGGCAGATTGACGATCTTACGGCGCGGCTCGCTGCTTCGCAACAAGATGCGGCCGCTGCGGTCGCGTCGGAGAAGCGCGCGATGGGGCTGCGCGTCGAGGCGCGCAAGCGGCACGAGGCGATCGTCACGGGCGCGAAGATTGGCGAGCAGCAACTGCATCGTGCTGAAGCGCAGCACGTCGCGGCGATCGCCGAGCGCGAGCGAACGGAAACTGCATTGGCGTCGCACGAATCGAAACTCAACGGCCGGATGAAGGACGTCGCTTCGGCGGAGAAGGCGCACACGTCGGCGAAGGAGCAGCTCGACGCCCTACGACGCGCACTCGATGACGTGCGACGAGAACTCGAGGCGGCGCGGACGGCCGAAGCCGCGGCCCGCGATGCG
>JANXYW010000393.1 GCA_025355835.1 Chloroflexota bacterium | reverse complement strand
GCGCGCAAAAGCTTCGTCGATGAAATGAAGAAAGTGATCGGCCCGCCGATTCGTCCGGAGACGATGGCGGGTGTCGGTCCGTTCAGCGCGCTGTTCAAGCTCGCCGAGTACAAGTCGCCCGTGATCGCGGCCAGCACCGACGGCGTCGGTACGAAGCTGCGGCTGGCGATGCTAATGGAGCGCTACCACACAATCGGTCAGGATCTCGTCAACCTTTGCGTGAACGACATCCTCACGTCGGGCGCTCACCCGCTGTTCTTTCTCGACTACCTTGGCTCGTCGAATCTTCCTTCGAGCCGAAAGCTCGAAGTCATCGCGGGCATCAGGCAAGCGTGTCACGATCACGGCTGCGATCTGATCGGCGGCGAAACTGCGGACATGCCTGACATCTACGCGCCGGGCGACTTCGATCTCGTCGGCTTCGTCGTCGGCGTGGTCGAACGTGAGGATGTGATCGATGGTTCGAAGATTGCCCAAGGCGACGTGCTGCTCGCGCTGCCGTCGACCGGGTTGCACACGAATGGCTACTCGTTGGTGCGCAAAGTGTTCGGCATCGGGGTCGGCGGCGACCCTGCGGCGGATCGGGCGATTCTCGATATGAGCTTCCCGGGGCTCGAAGGATCGTTGGGCGATGCGCTCCTCGCGGTACACCGCTCGTACTACGCGGACTTGAAGCCGGTGTTGACGCGGCTGCACGGCATCGCGCATATCTCGGGCGGCGGACTGCCGGATAACGTACCGCGCATCCTGCCCGACGGGCTTGCGGCGGTCTTCGAGCGCGACGCATGGCGCGTGCCGGCGCTATTCTCGCTGATCCAGAAGCAGGGGAAGGTTGGCGACGAAGACATGTTCCGCGCGTTCAACATGGGGCTCGGCATGGTGGTGGCTGTTGCTCCGGAAGACGCCGAATCGATCGGCGCGCAACTCCGCGACGCGAAGCCCGTCGGACGCATCATCCGCCAGGTCGATGAGCGAAGGGTGATCATCAACTAGCGTATGCCTCTACGCGCGATCCTCGCACCGTACAACAAGACCGGATTGGTGGAACTGGCGCAGGGCCTCGAAGGGCTCGGCGTGGAGATGTTCGCCACGGGCAATACGTTTCGCATTTTGAGCGAAGCGGGCGTGCGTGTGCGCGCGGTCAGCGATCTGACAGGGTTTCCGGAGATTCTGGACGGGCGCGTGAAGACGCTGCATCCCGGCGTGCACGGCGGCATCCTTGCGCGGCGCGACAAGCCGGAGCATCTCGCTGAGTTGGAGAAGCACGGGCTCGGTCTGATCGACATCATCGTCGGCGGGCTGTATCCGTTTCAGGAGACGGTGGCGCGCGCGGATGTGACGCTGGAAGAAGCGCTCGAGAACATCGACATCGGCGGGCCGACGATGCTGCGCGCGGCGGCGAAGAACTTCCCGCACGTGCTGCCTATCGTCGATCCGGCGGACTACAACGATCTGCTCGATGCGCTGCGCAACAATGCGACGCCGATGGCGTGGCGGCGCAAGCTGGCCGTGAAGACGTTCCAGCATGTCGCGTCGTACGACACGGCGATCGCGTCGTACCTGCGGGGCGCGGAGGATGCGTTTCCGGACGAGATCACGCTCGCGTTCTCGAAGCGGAGCGAGCTGCGGTACGGCGAGAATCCGCACCAGGCGGCGGCGTTGTACCGGCAGGTGGATCCGAACGCGCGCGTGCTGCAGGGCATCGTCAACGCGCGGCAGCTCAACGGCAAGGCGCTGTCGTACGTCAACATCCTGGACGCCGATGCGGCGTGGTGTGCGGCGTGCGACTTCGACGATCCGACCGTCGTCATCATCAAGCACATGACGCCGTGCGGCATCGCCAGCCGCGACGACCTGAGCGCGGCGTTCGCGCTCGCGTTCGAGTCGGACATGATCTCGGCGTTCGGCGGCATCATCGCGATCAACCGCCCGGTCGATGGCGCGCTGGCGAAGGCGATCCGCGCGACGAAGCATCCAACGAGCGGGCAGCGGCTGTTCGTCGAAATCATCATCGCACCGTCGTTCACGCCGGACGCCATCGAGACGCTCTCGAAGTCGAAGGATCTGCGGATTCTGGAAGCGCCGCCCGTGCTGATGAAAGAGCGCGCGCTGGAGTATCGCGGCGTCACCGGCGGCCTGCTGATGCAGGAGTACGACCGGATGGCGGTTGATCCGCCTGAACTGCGCATACTCACGAAGCGGCAGCCTACCGATACTGAACTGGCGGATATGCGGTTCGCCTGGCGGTGCGTCAAGCACGTCAAGTCGAACGCCGTCGTGTTGGTGAAGGATCGCGTGATGGTCGGAATGGGTACGGGGCAGACGAATCGGGTGACGAGCGCTCGGCTCGCCGTCGAGATGGCGGGCGCGAAGGCCGCTGGATCCGTGTCGGCATCCGACGCGCTGATTCCGTTCCCGGACACTGTCGAGACGTGCGCGGCGGCCGGCGTGACGGCGATCGTGCAGACCGGCGGTTCGATCCGCGACGAAGATTCTGTGGCGGTCTGCGACGCGCACGGCATGACGATGGCGGCGACGGGCGTGCGGCACTTCAAGCACTAGGCCGCGGAACGACGCACGGAGGCGAGGAGCAGGGGACACATGGCGATTCAGCAAGACATCAGCATCGTGCAGATCGAAGACGCGATCGCAGCGCTGGGCCACGAAGAACGCGCGCGCTTCGAGCGCATCTTCGCCGTCAGCAGCACGCTAGGCCGCCTGGTGCCGCCGGACGCGATGCTACCGTGGATCGTAAAGCAGTTCGGCAGCGTCGAGGCGACGACCGAGCAGAAGATCATCAAGATCACCAACAACGTGACGCTCGAGGGCGTGCTGTTCAACTGGCTGCGATCGAGCCGGCCGATGTGGCGGCACGAGATCGATCTGGACAAAGAGCTGGAAGACGGGCCGCCGGATCCACTGATCGATCCGTACAACGGCACGCCGGAAGACCTCTTCGGCCGCGTGAAGGGGAAGTACTGCGTCACCGCGAGCAACATCGCGAAGTTCGACGCGTTCCACGGACTGGTCGTCTTCAACGAGCGGCACCCGCTGCGCTTCACCCGCGAAATGCTGCACGACTACGTAGATACGGGCGGCCGCTGGGGCGATCTGGCCCACGCATCCGATCCAGAGGCGAAGTACTACATCTTCCTGTGGAATTGCCTCTGGCGCTCCGGCGCGTCGCTGCTGCACGGGCACGCGCAGGTCGTGATGGGTCGCGGCATGCACTATGCAGCCGTCGAGTATCTGCGCCAGCGCGCGGCGGTGTACCAGGCGCACCATCGCTTCAACTACTTCAACGACCTGTTCCTGGCGCACGAGTCGGTGGGCGCGGCGTTCGAGAAGGACGGCACGAAGGTCATCGCGAACCTGGCGCCGAAGAAAGAGAACGAAGTTCTGCTGCTAGCGCCGTTCGTCACGACATCGCTGAAGGACCGCATCTACGAGACGCTGGAGTGCATGCGCGATCGCCTCGGCGTAACGTCGTACAATCTCGTGATCTACACCCCGCCGTGGTCGGAGACGCCCGAGAGCTGGGAAGGCTTCCCGTGCATGGTGCGCATCGTCGACCGCGGCGACCCGTCGAGCCGCACCGCCGACATCGGCGCGATGGAGCTGTACGCGGCGAGCGTCGTGTCGAGCGATCCGTTCGTGTTGGCGCGTTCGCTGCGCGAGGCGATGGCTGCGTAGCCGGTTAGCCACGAAGGACACGAAGGGGCACGAAGGATTGGTGGGGCGTGATGCTGCGCCATGCTGGATCCCGGCAGTCATGCCACCGCGATGGCTCTGATCCCTGTTTCGCCGTTAGACTCGCAGCATGGAATCTCCTCCGCCGATGGCCATCTATGCCGGGCAAGACTTCTTCACGCCTGGGGCGGCAGAGACTGTTGATCTGATTTCGCGCACGTTTGGGCTCGACGAGCGATCGCGGGTGCTGGAGGTGGCGTACGGGTCGGGCGAGGGTGCTTGCCGGCTCGCGGAGCGGCACGGCTGTTCCGTGTTGGGCGTCGATATTCATCCGCTGGTGAAGTTCACGGCTCGGAAGACGGCAGTGCGTGTCGTGCGCGATCGCGTGGCGTTCGCCATCGGCGACGGAGGCGAGCTGCCCGTGCGCGACGGAGTGTTCGACGCGGCGATCTGCATCGGCGCGCCGAGCATCGTCGGGACGGAGCGGTGCCTTGCGGCGATGCGGCGCGCGTTGCGTGCGGGCGGTATGATCGCTGTCAGCGATTGGGTGTGGTGCGAGGGCAAAGTTCCGGCCGAGGCGGTCATCGAAGGCATCGATCCGCGATTGCTGACCCTGGACGCGTATGCGGATCTGATCCGCGCTGCTGGATTCGAGATTGTGTCGGCGGAGGCGCTGCCTCGTTCTGCGTGGGACGATTACTACGAGCCGATCCGCGCGAACATCGCAGCGATCCGTGCGGAGCACCCCGATTGGTCCAAAGGGCAGATTGGCGATGAGCTGCGGATCTGGGACAGCGGTCTCGGGCCGGCGTGGTGGGTGTATGGGGTGTTCGTCGCGCGTGCGGTGTAGGGTGTTGTACGGCCGTTCGGCCGCAGTATTCGAGGAACCGTTCTTGGTACGAAGCATCGGGCGGAGCTGAAGCTCCGCGGGTACTTCGTTGGTCTACTGTCGTTGCGGGGCCGGATCGCGATCGGCTAGGCTATCGAGGTAAGGAGAGCATTCCTTACTTTCGCGGAGGCAAGTGCGATGGTTGCTGAACCGAAGCCCAAGAAGACACGCCGTGTGCGTCGAGAGCCCGTGATCACGGTGGCGAAGATGACGAGTAAAGGGCAGATCACTGTCCCGAAGTTTGTCCGCGATCACTTCGACTTCAAGCCTGGCGATGAAGTGATCTTCGTCGAGGATGAAACGGGCATGCACATCCGGCGGAACTTCAAGATCAAGAATCTCAAGAAGTGGCAGGCGTACTTCAAGGATCTGAAGGGTCGCGATAGCGATGAGGTGCTTGCGGACTGGCGTGGGCATTGACGACCGCCGTCGATACGAACATCTTTTTTGATCTGTTGATTCCGAATCCCAGGTGGGAGGAGTCATCGCGCGCCGCGATAGGCCGTGCCGTTGACGACGGCGGAGCGATCGTGGGCGAGACGGTGTTTGCGGAGCTGGCGGCACGTTTCGGGTCACCGGTTCACGTTCAAGAGTTCTTGGCCGACCTTGGGATTGCGTACGTGCCATCGAACAGAATCGCGCTCTTCCGCGCAGGTGCGGCGTGGCGGCAATACTCGACGCGGCGGCCCAAAGGAGTTTCGTGTCCACGGTGCGGTCGGCGCACCAACGTCATCTGCTCGAGTTGCAGCGAATCGATCGTATCGCGCCAGCACCTGATCGCGGACTTCATCGTGGGGGCGCACGCGCTTACGCATGCCGACCAGTTACTCACGCGCGACCTCGGCTACTATGGCACGTACTTCCCCGACCTAACGCTCGTTTAGCGGTTCACCCCACCGTCGTGCCGCCGGCTTCGCCTGCGAGGACGCGGGCCAGCGCGCCTGCGGCGGTGCCGTTGACGATGTGCGTTGCGCAGCCGGCGATCGCGGCGCGGGTGGCGGCTTCGAGCTTGGGGATCATGCCGCCGGCTGCTGCGCCGCTGGCGATGAGAGCGCCGGCTTCGTCCGGGGTGAGGTGCGCGAGTGGGCGCTTGTCGGCGTCGAGCACAGCATCGACATCGGTGAGGAAGACGAGGCGGCTTGCGCCGAGCGCGGCGGCGATCTCGCCGGCGGCGGTGTCGGCGTTGGTGTTCAGGAGCTGCGACGACGCGAGGCCGCTTGTGTCGATGGCGATCGGCGCGATGACGGGCAGGTAGCCGCGGCCGAGCAGGTCGGCGATTGGCGCGGGGTTGACGCGTTCGATCTTGCCGACGAAGCCGAGCGCGTCGTCGTAGCGCTGTGCCTGTAGCACGCCGGCATCGGCGCCTGTGAGGCCGATCGCGGGTGCGCCAAACGCACTTAGTTCCGCGACGAGCTGCGTGTTGACCACGCCGGCGAGTACGGCGACGACGACGTCGAGCGATGCGGCGTCGGTGACGCGGAGACCGCGCACGAACTTCGCTTCGATGCCCATGCGGGCGAGCCATGCGCTGATTGTTGCGCCGCCGCCGTGCACGACGACGATGCGGCGGCCGCCCCGATGCGCCGAAGCGATGTCGTGCAGCGACGTGTCGCGCGCGCCGAGCGTGGAGCCGCCGAGTTTGACGACGGTGATATCGGCGAGGGCGTCAGGTGGTGTAGTCACTGTTGATGTGCACGTACTCCGGCGTCATGTCGCAGCCCCAGGCCGTCGCGGTGGCGTTGGCGATAGCGAGGTCCACGCGCAGGAGCACCTCCTCGTTGCGAAGATACTTGCTGGCGGCGTCGCGGTCGAATGCAACGATGCCGCGATCGTACACGATGATATCGCCGAGCCAGATGCGGGCGCGGTGCACGTTGATGCGCGCGTAGCTGCGGCCGACCGCCATCAGCAGGCGACCCCAGTTCGGGTCGTTGCCGTGGACGGCAGTCTTGACCAGCGGCGACGCCGTGACGGTGCGAGCGGCGGCGCGCGCTTCCTTGTCGTTCGCGGCGCCTTCGATGCGCACTTCAATAAGCTTCTCCGCGCCCTCGCCGTCGCGCGCTAGCATGCGCGCCGTGACGATGCAGACGTAGCGCAGCGCGGCCTCGAACGCAGGTGCGGCCGGATGACCGGCTTCGATGACGTCGCCGCCGGCGGCGCCGTTGGCGAAGAGCGCCGTCGTGTCGCTGGTGCTCGTGTCGCCATCGACGCTCATCATGTTCAGCGAATCGTTGACGGCGGCGCGGAGCGCGTCGCGGAGGTAGCGGCGGTTGACGGCCGCATCCGTCGTGATGAAGCAGAACATCGTCGCCATGTCGGGGTGGATCATGCCGCTGCCTTTTGCGACGGCGCCCATCGAGTACGTACGGCCGTCGGCGTCGAAGCGCACGGCGATCGTCTTCGGGTGCGTGTCGGTGGTGATGATCGCCCGCGCGAAGTCGTGGCCGCCGTCGGCGCTGAGCTTGATGCGCCGCGTGCCTTCACGCACCTTGTCCATCGGCAGCACCTGGCCGATGACGCCGGTGCTCCCGACGAGGAACTCCGCCGGGTGAGCGCCATCGCCGAGCTGCGTGGCGGCGAGCGCGCACATCTCCTCGGCGTCGATGATGCCGGGCACGCCCGTGCCGGTGTTCGAGATGCCGGAGTTGACGATGACGCCGCGACAGGGGTTGCGCGAGGTTTGCTGCGAGACGATGACCGCCGCGCCTTTCACGGTATTGCGCGTGAACATCGCCGCGACGGTGGCGAGGCGGTCGGACGCGAGGATGCCGATATCGAGCTTGCCGGGGCCGGGCGTCTTGATGCCCGCGAAGACTGCGCCGGCGACGAAGCCTTGCGGACTCGTCGCGCTGCCGTTCTCGATAACGGTGACGCCGGGCGGCGGGTTTGGCTGCTTCATCCGCGCCCGCGCGGGCGTTTGCTTCGCCACTAGGGGAAGAGTCCGAGCGATTGCAGACCGGTGGTTTCGGGCAGGCCGAACATCAGGTTCATGCACTGCACCATCGCGCCGGCCGCGCCCTTGCCCAGGTTATCGAGCGCGGACGCGACGACGATCTGCCCCGTTTCGAGGTTGATGCTGGGGTGGACGACGCAGTAGTTCGTGCCGGCGACGTGCTTCGTCGAAGGCGGCGTGTCGGAGACGTGGACGAACGGCGCGTCTGCGTAGAAGTCGCGGTAGAGCGCCATGATGCCGGCGCGATCGAGCGTGACACCGGCGCGCAGCTCGGCGTAGCAGGTGCTGAGGATGCCGCGCGTCATCGGCGTGTAGTGCGGGACGAACGTGATCTCCGGCGCGGGCGCTTCGGCCAGCAGGCCGAGCTCCTGCGTCATCTCCGGGCGGTGGCGGTGGCCGTCGAGGCCGTACGGGGCGACGTTCTCGTCCGCTTCCGAGAAATGCACAGCGAGTCCAAGCGCGCGTCCGGCGCCGGAGAGGCCGGTCTTCGTGTCGGCGATCACGCGCGGCGAAATGAGGCCGCGCGCGAAGAGCGGCGCGAGCGCGAGAATGACGCCGGTCGAGTGGCAGCCGGGGACGGCGATGAGCTTCGACGCCGCGATCTCGTCGCGGTGCAGCTCCGGCAGCCCGAAGACGGCGCGCGCGAGCAGGTGCGGCGCAGGATGCGTGACCTTGTACGCGGCCTCGTACTCCTCGACGCGCTTGAGGCGGAAGTCGGCGCTGACATCGATCACAGGCACGCCGGCATCGATCAGCGGAACGAGCTGCTCCGCTGCCGCGCCGTGCGGCAGCGCCGAAAAGACGACATCGAGGCCGGCGGTGTCGAGCGTTTCGGTGATCGGCAGGTCGATGGCGAAGAGGTGCGGGAAGATATCGGGCAACCGCTTCCCGGCGGCGCTGCGCCCGGTAACGCCGGCAAGCCGCACGCCCGGATGCACATGCAGCAGCCGCGCCAGCTCGGCGCCAGCGTAGCCCGTAACGTTCAGGATGCCGACGGATTTCGTCATAACGGACAGATTATCGGGTTAGGCGGTGGGATGCGAGGCGACAGCAGACGTGTATATCGGGTCCAAACGCTTTGTGGTGCACCGGGCCGGGTTCTGGCCGGGTAGCATGAGGGCGGCATGACTACTCTCGATGACTTGCTGGATAAAGGATTCCTACGAGTCGTTCACGACGCCATCCGTTCAACCGTTCGTTCCAACCACTTGCCGCAAGCGCTCCTCGTCAAAGACCCAACGCTACTGTCGGACTTCCAATTTGAGCTGGAAGATGCCTTCCGTCTGCTGCGGCAAAAGGTTCTTCGCGGCGACTATCGCCCAGAGCCGCCGGTTGTCATCCGGGCGGCGAAAGCGACCGGGCTTCGTCGACCGCTCACCTTTCTCCGGCATGACGACGCCGTGCTGCTGTCCGCGCTCACGAGAGCGGTAAGAAACGGCGTCCAGCAGGCAATGCCGGCATGGGTTAGCTTTGGGAGAACCGACCAAGAAAAGCCGCGCCGTGGCGGGAGGACTCCATCGCTCGGGCTCCTCGAACCGGATTCGTCGAATTGGTTTCGTGAATGGATGCAGTACAGGGGGTTGCTGAGACTGATCGAAGGAGATCAGCGGCCCCTCCTTGTCGTGTCGGATGTCGCGAACTTCTTCCCGTACCTCGATTTGGAGACGCTTCGAGCTTCATTCACGGCGAAGTCGCTTCTAGACCCTGCGGGGACGAACCTGCTCTTTTTCATACTGGATCAACTTCTACCAAGGGATCAGTACGCACCCCGGAGCAAGCTCGGGCTACCTCAGGACCCGTACGACGCATCCAGGATTCTTGCGCACTACTACCTTTCGCCACTTGATGCCGAACTCGACAAAGAGGGGCGCACCGATCGCTACACACGATGGGTCGACGACATCGCAGTTTCCGTCGTAGACGAGGTCGAAGGAGCCGCCGTTATCGCGCGGATCCAAGACGCGCTGAATCGCATCGGACTTGCTCCCAATGCGACAAAGACGCGAATCGTGTCGAAGGATCGGTTTCGGAGAGAACACTTCGAACGCTACAACGGATTCTTGGATGTTGTGCGCCGACGGACTGATATGCGAGACGTGGACGACGGGTTCCGCCGCACATTCGACAGGTGGCTTGGCCGCTTCATCGCTGAAGACCGAACCGGAGAGTGGGTTCGGATTCTGCGCCGGTTTTACACGGAGTCACGTCGGATGGGGAACGGGCGTCTCTCAATGCTAGCTACGGAACATCTCACGCAGTTCCCGGCCGAGGCTTCGCGCATCCTGGACTACCTCTGTTATCGCCCGGCTAGCGAGAATAGTCGACTCGTGATCCCGCTATTCAACCTAATGGCGGAGAGAGCGGAGATCTATGAAGACTTTCAGATCCTGTTCTACGAATGGCTGTTGCTAGCTCCATTCATGGACGACCCGATTTTGCGTGGGGGCGTTACTCTTCGGGCCCTGGAACACCTGAAAGGGTCTGCGCAGTTCTCGGCACCGATCCCTTATGTACGCGGCCTCCTTTCCTTTGTCGTGCTGAAATTCGGTGGTCTTCGGGCATTGCCTTTGCTTTGCTCCGTCTTTGAGAAGGAGGTTGAACTTGATCCGGCCCACAGCACAAGTGCACTGTATGTCCTCAACGCTGACAGTACGACGCGCGTTCGCGCTTGGCGCAAAGCGGAGCACCTTCGCGATCCGCAGGTGATGCGACTTCGAAGATTCCTGTTGGCGGTTGAGGACGGTGACCAAAAGGCTACTGGAATAGCGCTCGGATTGGTTTCAGTTGCGTCGTCGGATCTCCCGTCGCGCGCGATATTTCGAGCACGAGCGCTGCCCATGCTTTACCTATTGAAAGAGCTGCCTTCCGCCACGGGCAAACTAAAGACAGTTCTGCGCCAAAATGACAACCTCACAGCCAAGCAGCCGGATCCCGAACTTCGTGACGGCGTGATGGAGTCGCACTTCTAGCCGGCGGTGGATCCGTCTACACCCCGCCCGCAACAGCGGGCACGATGCTCACTTCGTCCGATGCTTTCAGCGCGGTCGAGAGGTTCGACAGGAAGCGGACGTCTTCGCCGTTTACGTAGATGTTCACGAAGCGGCGGATCTCGCCGTCGTCGCCGA
>JANXYW010000391.1 GCA_025355835.1 Chloroflexota bacterium | reverse complement strand
CGCCGCTGGCCCGGTTGGCGCTCGGCACTGCTCCTCGTGCAACCCGACACCGTCGTACGATGGCACCGCACCGCCTGGCGACGGTATTGGACGCGGAAGAGCCACAGCTCCGTCGGCCGGCCGCGCATCCCTTTTGAAGTGCGCGACCTCATCCGGCGCATAGCGCGTGAGCACCCGCGCTGGGGCAGCATCCGCATCCAGGGTGAACTCCGGAAGCTCGGCTACCACGTCAGTGCCCGATCGGTCCGCCGCTACCGACGCGCCGTCAAGCGCCGACCTCCCTCTCAATCCTGGCGCACCTTCCTCCGTAACCACGCGCCCCACATCTGGGCCGCCGACTTCCTCACGGTCCAGACCCTCAGCTTCCACACGTTATACGTCTTCTTCTTCATCACGCACGACCGGCGGCGCCTCGTCCATCTCAACGTCACCGCTCATCCGACCGCCGCCTGGGTGTGGCGCCAGCTCATCGCCGCGACACCGTACGGCCTGCAGCCCCGCTACCTGATTCGCGATCGTGACGCCTGCTACGGTGGTGCCTTCATCCCCCGCGCGGCGAAGCTGGGCATCAAAACGCTGCTCACGCCGATCCACGCGCCGAAGGCGAACTCCATCGCCGAGCGCGTCGTCGGCACGCTGCGACGAGAGTGCTTGGACCATGTGATCATCTTCAATGAGCGCCATTTGCTGTGCGTGCTTCGCGAGTACCTAGACCATTACAACGCCGCGCGCCCGCACCGCTCGCTTGCACTCGACGCACCGAATGGGCCAATCGGCCGTGCTGCGCCGCCACCGCGCGGTCGGATCGCAGTGCGCAGGGTGCTCGGCGGACTCCATCACGAATACGAATGGATCGCCGCATGACCGGACGCTATGGCGGAGCTATTTTGCCGTCCCACAGGGATGTTGGCGGTGCTGCCGCCGCCGACGTCGACATTTCGCTCCACGTTTAGGTGTTCTCCGGACGATGGAGGGTTGCTCGCGTAGCACTGCGTCGTGACCGTGGGCGTCGTGTTGCCGCTGCCGGGTGCAGACGCTCTGCCATTGCCGAGGAGCGAGAGCCTGGCGGACTCGGAGCTCGGGACGCCGACGCAGAATGGCGTCATCAGATGGCCACCGAGTCCGCCCGGGAAGTGGTTGCGCCCCTGACTGGGTACATATGTGCCGGGGATGTTCGTGCTCTGGTCTTGCTCGGCTTGACGGAAGCCAGGGCGAGTAGATGACGCCGTTGCCTGCTGCCTGATCGCAGCCGTAGCCTGGGCGATCGTCCTCGATGGCGACACGGTGTGATCGGGCCCGCCAGATGAGCCCCCGCACCCGGCTGCGATAGCGATGACGAAGGCGAAGAGTCCCGCGCCTTGCGGGATACTCAGCATCCTCTTAAGCATCTGAAGATCGTATCACGCAACGCCAGAATGGCCGACCCCTCGAGAAGAGTCAATGCGCACCATGAACCGATAGTGGAAGTCCGTCTCGTGTACCCTCAGAGCGAATGGACCCGCGTATTCAATATGCTCGGACAGCGGATAGGCTCGACATCGCGTACTGGAGTTCAGGGCGCGGCCATCCGCTGAATCGACGTGCATCATGCGCCGTGGGGTCTGTTGTGTATTTCGCGGTCAATGCACCAGCTCGCCGATCCGCCGCATAGCGCGGAGGAACGGACGATCGAGCTGGCGATACGTCGCCTGGCCGGCTGCCTGGTTGAGCGAGAAGGCGATTGTCGGATACACCTGCATCGCGTTCGCGAAGTCCGGCGTAAGGCGGGCGCCTCGTTCGATGGCGTCGGCCAGGTATCCCATCATGTCGCCTGCGCCGGACGCAAGCACGTGCGCCCCGAGCAGCCGGTAACGCGTATCGGTGACGAGTACGATCTCGCCCTCTTCGCCCTCGGCACGGGCCCTGTCGGAATCGGCGAGGGACTGGTGAAAGACGAGGGCGTTGTCGCCGCCGAGCGCCAGCCGGGCTTCGTCGCTCGTCATCCCGGCGTGCCCCAGCTCCGGATCGGTGAACGTCGTCCACGGCACCGACGTCGTCGCCGCCTTCGAACCCGGATAGAACATGTTCCGTAGCGCGGTGGCAGCTTCCGCGACGGCGCTGTGGGTAAAGAGAAACCGTCCGGCGACATCGCCTGCAGCGAAGATGGACGGTACGCTCGTACGGAGCCGTGCGTCGACCGTGACGCCCTTCGTTGTGTAGACGACGCCAGCCGCATCGAGGCCGAGCGACTCGATATTCGGCGCGCGGCCTGTCGCCACGAGGATCTCTTCAGCCGCCCACTCTCGCCTGCCGCCTTGGACGGCACCGCTGACAACCTTGAGACCGTCGCGCGACACGACGCGCGTGATCGCCGTGCCGGCGTGCACGGCGACGCCCTCACGCTCGAGGGTGCCGTGAACGCGCTCGCTGAGCGCCGGCTCCTCGCGCGCCAAGATGCGCGGCAGTGCTTCAAGGACGGTGACCCTCGTGCCAAGGCGCTGCATCGCCTGCGCCATCTCGATCGCGATGGCCCCGCCACCGATGATGATGAGCGAGGCGGGAAGCTGTTCGAGCGCGAAGAATGTCTCACTGGTGAGAAAGCCCGCCTCGCGCAGCCCGTCGATCGGCGGCACGGACGGCCGCGAGCCGGTCGCCAGCAACATGTATCGAGCGGTTACGGTGCGGCCGCTCACTGCGGCGCTGTGGGCGTCCACCAGTCGCGCGTCGCCGTTGAGTACGGATACGCCGAGCGACTCGAAATGGTGGGCGTTGTCTTTGCCAGCGGCGATCTCGTCCTGCACACGCCGCACGCGCGCCATCACCCTAGGCGTGTCAGTGCATCCTTCCACGGGTTCGAGGCCGAGCTCCTCCGCGTGACGCATTCTGTGTGCGAGCCGCGCCGACGCGATCAGCGTCTTACTCGGCACGCAGCCGGTCCACAGGCAGTCGCCCCCGATCCGGCTCCGCTCGACGAGCGCCGCTCGCACGCCCATGCGCGGCGCGATCTCCGCCGCGGCCATGCCTGCGGAACCGGCGCCAACGATAATGAGGTCGTAGTCAAACTTCATACGGGATCCGCTCGATGAAGACAGCACCCGCGTTGCCGGCGCCCGTGTGGGCCCCGATGCTCGGTCCGACGACGTACTCGATGACTTCTTCGACGCCGGGCATGGCTCGGACGTGCCGACGCAGCTCGCAGGCGATGGGCTCCGCCGATCCATGGCCGATGCCGACGCGCAGTCCGAACCGCGCCGCCGTTGCAGCTTCTCGGATGGTCTCCACCATGAGCGTCACGGCGCGATCCACCGTGTCGGCGTTCCCGCTGACGCGCACGGCGCCGTCGCTGTATGCCAGTACGGGGATCGCATCGGCGCGCGCTCCCTGCTCGAGCCGTCCGCCGCGGCGCATCAGGTCGAGCGCCTTGACCACGAATGTATTCCCGACACGGGCGGATGCGGCAAGCGCGATGTCGGGCGCGCGGGCGGCATCGACCCCCTGGGCCAGCGCGTCGATCACCTCCCACACGACGAGGCCTTCGGCGAACGACGCCTGGCCACTGTCGATGACGGTGACCGGAATGGGGGACATGGAGGCTGCGAGCCGCGCCGACTGCAGGGTGCCGGAGAGCGCCGCACCGATATGAATCGAGACGATCGACGTGGCACCCTCGGCGGTGGCCGCGCGGTACGCCTCGAGGATGACCCCGGGCGAGGGCTGTGAAGTCGTCACCGCGCTGGCGCGTTCGAGCATCGGATAGAACGGATCCGCATCGAGATCGACGCCCTCCTGATACTCGCGGCCATCGATGGTGACCGTAAGTGGCACGACGTGGACGCCGAAGCGGCGTCGCAGGTCCTCCGGGAGATACGAGGCGGAGTCCGTGACGACGGCGGTACGTCCGATCATGCCGCCACTTCCGTCCGTGTCTCAGGGTCGAGGCTCTCGACCACGGCGACAGGCGGCGACGCGGCGTAGAACCGCCATGAGATGAGGCCGCCCGTCAACGCGGCGTACACGGGAAGACCCCATGTCGGCGACGGCCCCCAGAGATTTCTCCGCCCGCTGCGCCAGCAGAGCACCGACGCGACCAGGAAGATCGAGGACGACACGTACGCGGCGCGATTCGCGCTGCCGCGCGATAGGCCAAGCGTCGCACCCGCCACCGCGATGTCGACGGGCATGTAGGCGGGGAAGCAAATGGCCGCGCTCCCGGCGCTCGTCGCGATGCCCTTGCCGCCTCGGAATCTCGACCATACCGGCAGGCAGTGTCCGACGACCGCCGCGGTCCCGGCGGCGTATGCACCGTCGTCTCCGGCGATACGCCGCCCCAGCGCCGATGCGACGGCGCCCTTGGCGATATCCGCGGCCATCACTCCCAATCCCCAGCGCGTGCCGAGCACCTTCGCGGCGTTGAGGCCGCCGGGGTTGCCGGTGCCGTGTGCGCGGAGGTCTTTGTGGCCGATGCCGTTGTGGCTGGCCGCCAGCCGGGCGGCGATATCAGCGCTCTGTACGCTGCCGAGCAGATACGCG
>JANXYW010000421.1 GCA_025355835.1 Chloroflexota bacterium | reverse complement strand
CGCTCCAGGATGTGGACCGCCATCGCGGCGGCTTCGCCGCGCATCATGCCGCCGCCGTTCTGCGTCATGCCGATTTTGGCGTTGCCGCCCTTCACCTGACGCTCGCCAGCCTCGCCGCGCAACTGCCAGAATATCTCGGTGAGTTGCGCGCAGCCGGTCGCGCCGATCGGGTGGCCCTTCGAGAGTAACCCACCGCTGGGATTGACGGGCGTCTTGCCGGTGAGCGCCGTCACGCCGTCCTCGATCAAACGACCGCCCTCGCCGACTTTGCAGAGGCCCAGCTCTTCGTACTCCATCAGCTCCGCTGGCGCCGATGCGTCGTGCAACTCGATGACGTCGATGTCTTCCGGGCCGACGCTTGCCGCGGCGTACGCCTTGTTCACCATGCGCGTCGTGACACCGGGTTCGCCGGGCGCGCGATCCTTGCCTGAACCGAGGATCGACGCCGTCACCCATATGGGCTTCGTCGTGAGCTGCCGCGCTTTCTCTTCCGAACAAAGGATGAGCGCCGCCGCACCGTCGCCGATCGGCGAGCACATCAGGCGCGTCAGCGGCTCCGCGACCATCGGCGAATTGAGGATGTCCTCGACGGAGTAGACCTCGCGGTACTGCGCGTACTGGTTGAGCGAAGCGTTCTGGTGGCTCTTCACCGCGACCTTCGCGAACTGCACGGCCGTCGTGCCGTAGCGCTTCATGTGCTCGCGCGCGCCGGCAGCGTAGAAGTCCATGAACAGCGAGCGCTTCTCGCCCGCGCCTTCGCCGCCATCGCCAGCACTCTCGCCGTCGGCGCGGCCGCGCTCCGCGGTCGCCTTCTTGAGCTGCGAGAACGCCGTCATATCGACGGCCGAACCGATCGCCTGGAATGATCGGCGCTTGTCCTCGTGATAGAGTTTCTCTACGCCGAGCGCCAGCACGCAGTCGTACATGCCGGACGCGACGTACATCCACGCGAGGTGGAACGCCGTCGACGAACTGGCGCACGCGTTCTCGGTGTTGATCATCGGGATGTCGCCGAAGCCCATCTCGCGAAGGATGACCTGCGCGCGGATCATCTCCTGTCCCGTGATCAGGCCAGCCGTCGCGTTGCCGACCATCGCCGCTTCGATCTGCGGCTTATCGACGCCAGCGGCCGACATTGCGGCCTCGACGGCCTCGCGACCCAGATCCTTGAGCGTCTTGTCCTGATGCTTCCCGAAGTGCGTCATGCCCGCGCCGACAACGGCTACCTTACGCATACGATGCTCCTTGGCCCCGACGGGCCGGTGTGGGTGGTGTCCTACAGTTCATTTTACGACGCGATGCCGGGGTTTGTCATGGGGTCGCCAAATCGGTACGACGACCATTAGCCGGGCGCGCTCCGTGACCGGCAGCCCCGGAGTTGGCCAAAGGCTCCATATGGTGAGCCTCGGCATCGTGGAGACTCTCGCGTTAGGCTAGGCGCCCTGGTCTGACACGTGCCATTCGCTGTCACCGAGAAGCTGCGCGAGCGTGGTGCCGTCGGCCGGGTGCTCGGCGACGCGGATGTCGATCTCGGGGACATGCGCGTCGATCCGCTCGGCGAGGGTCGCCGCGCCATCGCGACTGGTGTTCGGCAGCACCACGGCTATGACCTCGCCCAGATCGCCCGCGAAGTCGACCTGGCGGAGCCACCGCTTCAGAGCAAGGCGTGGCGTGCGGAGTGCTGCCGGACTCCCGGTCAGGCACAGCAGCGTAAGCGGCTGGCCGTATCGGGTCGCGCGCACGATCTCCTCCTCCACGCGCAGCCGGAAGTACCAGTTGGCATGCAGTCCGGTGTCCCGATCGAACGTCGGCCTGCGCCGGTCCGCTGCCATGGCAGTCGCTTGCGCTGAGGATATCTCGATGATGTCGGCAGGCTCTCCGTCGTTGCGATCGGACAAACCAACGTACCAGGCGATCGCGAGGAATGTGGCGACGGCGATCGTTTGCAAGACGCTCCGCGCGACCAGCGCATCGATCGTGGCAGCCACGGCAACGGCGGCGGCGCCGGCAACCAACACCGGCACGAGGAGAAGCAGCGAACGGCGGCTCGGGAATCGCATCAGTGGACACCTCCAGTCGAAGGCACGCAGAGAACCGGGCCTCCGGACAGTGCTTGCGGCAGTTGCGACGGGCAGTCGCCCCGATCCGGCGGCGCGTCCACGATCGCGAAGAGCGTGTAGCTGGCACCGTCGGAGCGATACCAGTACGGATGCTGACCATCGGACGCGGGCACGTGGCTCGACACCGAGGTCAGCAGACATCCGGCGTCCCACGCCGTTGCGCAGAGTGTCAGGATGTAGTCCTCGGTCGTCGGATAGGCGCCATTGCGGCTCCGGTATGTCTCGAGAAGATCGCGCAGCGCGGCGAGATCAGCGGTGCGCCGCGTATCGTCGGCGGATGGGGTTGCCTGCGACCGGGCCGGCACGTTCGGCGCCGCAGCCGGTACAGTCGTGTCGAGCCTGGGCGCCGTATGCGCCGGCCCTACGCGAGCGAGTGCCGCGGACACCGCAATGACACCGAGGAGCACGGTGAACGGCACGATATAGCGCGCATCGCGAAGGGTCTCGACGCCTGATCTCATGTCATACGTATCGACGATTTCAATCCGAGGGTGAGGCATGGCGGGCATCGATCACGAGAGCGGGGGCGTTCCCGTAGGGGAAGGGTGACTCTTTCTGCTCGTCGCCAACCGGGCGCAGCAGCGCTTTGCCGCCGCAGAGCGCCGCGAGCGGAGCCTCGTCACGAAGAAGGTCCCCGGGATTCGCTTCCCGGGGACTCTTCGCGTTTCAGGCAATGTGCGCGGCCGTTTAGACCGCCAGAGGCTTACAGACGCTCGATGATCGTTGCGGTGCCGATGCCGCCGCCACAGCACATCACTTCGTGGCCGTAGCGGCCGCCCGTGCGCTCCAGCTCGTACAGCAGCGAGGTCATGAGCCGAGCGCCGGTGCAGCCGAGCGGGTGGCCCAGCGCAATGGCGCCGCCGTTGACATTCGTCTTCGCCAGGTCAAAGCCCAGCTCCTTGTTCCACGCCAGCACGACGGCCGCGAACGCCTCGTTGATCTCGACACGATCCATGTCCTCCAGCTTGAGGCCGGCCTTCTTGAGCACGGCGGGGGTTGCAGTGATCGGACCGGTGAGCATCAGGTGCGGGTCGGAGCCGACGACGGCCTGCGCAACGATGCGCGCGCGGGGCCGCAGGCCCAGCTCCTTCGCCTTCTCCATGGACATCATCAGCACGGCCGATGCTCCGTCGGTGATCTGGCTGGAGTTGCCGGCGTGGTGCAGGCCGTTCTCGCCGAACGATGGTGTCAGCGAGCCGAGCTTCTCCATCGTGCTCTCGCGAATGCCTTCGTCGACCTTGAACACGCCCTTGACGCCTTCGTGCTCGACTTCGATCGGGAGGATCTCCTTCTCGAACTTGCCGCTGTCGCTGGCGGCCTTCGCGCGGCGCTGACTCTCGAACGCGAACCCGTCGAGCTGCTCGCGCGTGATGCCGTACTTGCGGGCGATGTTATCCGCGGCGACGCCCTGCGACGTCAGGTCGTACGTCTCGCGCATGTGCTCGGTGAAGGGGAAGCCGGCAACCTTGAAGTTCGACCCCATCGGCACGCGCGACATACCCTCGACACCGCCGCCGATTGCGATGTCGACGACGCCGGCCGCAATAAGGTTCGCGGCGAAGTGGATCGCCTGCTGCGCCGAACCGCACTGGCGGTCGACGGTCGTCCCGGGCACTTCGATCGGGAAGCCTGCCTCAAGTACGACGTTACGGCCGATGTTCGCGGCCTGCTCGCCGACCTGCGAAACGTTGCCGAACACGACATCGCCAACGAGCGCCGGGTCGAGATGCACGCGATCGACAACCTCACGCAGCACCCTCGCGCCGAGTGTGACCGGGTGCGTGCCAGACAACATGCCGTTGCGGCGTCCCATTGCGGTCCGAACCGCCTCTACGATGACTACTTCTGTCGCCAAGACGACCTCCTCTTTCTGTTTGTGATGCTGAAGTTTCCCCGCAATTGTAGCTCCGGCTGCGGATCTCTACTACCCCTTCGCAGAAGAATGCGAAAATCGCAGCAATTTCGCGTCTGGCTGCCCATCTGCCGCGCTTGTCGCTAACGGAGAGCGGGATTACCTTGCGGACATGAAGGATGCTGATCAGAATCCCGCGACCGTTCCCGCGCCCATCGACCCGATGGCGTATTACTTCCAGGACTTGCTGCTGCTGAACAAGGGCGCCGTACGCCTCTACCTGATTCGCCACGGGCAATCGGGCGGGAACGTCGCGCGGCAGGAGGGCCGGCTGGCCGAGTACGATCCGCCGCTCACGACCGTCGGCCTCGAACAGGCGCGACGCCTCGGAGAGCGCATGGCAACGTACGGCGTCGATGTCATCTACTCCAGCCCGTTGCAGCGCGCGTACAACACCGGCATGGCGATCGCGCGCATCACCGGCCACGAGATCACCGTCATCGACGACCTGCAGGAGATCAACGAACCGCTTCGTGACGGCGGGGACGGCGTACCCGACCCGAATAGCCCGCTCCCCGACGGCATGTCGCATCGCGATATCAAAGCGAAGTTTGAGGCAGATCCGGTCTGGGACAACCTGCCCGGCAGCGAGTCGAGCGCGCACTTTCGAGAGCGCATCGTACGCTCGATCGATCAAATTGTCGCGGACAATCCCGGCAAGAAGGTGGCGATCACCTGCCACGGCGGCGTCATCCAATCGTACGTCGCCCACGTACTGGGGCTGCGCAGCGACTTCCCGTTCTACTGCTTCAACGCATCGATCACGTCCGTCCGCGCGCAGAACGATCGCCGCGCGCTGTGGCGCCTCAACGATCTCGGCCACCTCGACGGCATGGCGATGACATAGTGGCGATCTGCGAGGCGCGCACGTCACGTCCCGACGCTCGCTGATGGCGGAGATCGCCTCAGCGAAGCTCAGCATTCGACCTGAATTGCTGCCAACGGGGCCGCAATCGCGCGTGATCGATGTGGGTTGCGGCGATGGACGGCATATCGTCGAAGCGGCGCGGCGCGGGTGTTTCGCCGTAGGCCTCGACTACGACGCCGTCGAGCTGCGGCGGGCGCGCGCGCGCATCGGCGATGAGCGCGTCGACCTCGTTGTCGGCGACGCATCGCGGCTGCCGTTTCGCGACGCCGCTTTCGATGCGGTGATCTGCACCGAAACGCTCGAACATCTCCCCGACGACGTGGGCGCGATGCGAGAGATCGCACGCCTGTTGCGGTCCGGAGGCACGTTGCTGGGCGCCGTGCCCTCGCACTTCACCGAGCTGCTGTTCTGGCGCCTCTCGTACGGCTACTGGCACACGCCCGGCGGGCATGTCCGCATCTATCGCCCCCGCGCGTTGGTGGGCCAACTCGCACACGTCGGCCTACGCGTCACGGATGTGCGTTATGTCCACTTTGTCGACTCCCTCGTCTGGCTCCGCTTCTGCCTCACCGACTATCTGCGGCCGCAGCGCCACGCGGCCACTGATTTTGAGGCTGCGGTCATGCTGGCTGTAGCTGCCGAGCGCCCGGTCGCGACGTGGCGTTTGCGCTTGCGGAACGGCATCGCGCACTCGCGCTTCATTGCGGCGCTGGACGTGGCGGGGGCGCTTGTGTGGCCGAAGAGCTTCACGTTCGTGGCGACGAAGGCCCGCCGCTGACCCGCGGATATCCGCATACGACATCGTCCGAGAGATACGGGCAATCCCCTGTCCTCCTCCCCTCACGGCGACTGCTACTATGGATGGGCGCCCAAGCACATCATCTGCCGGAGGCTTACGCGTGACAGATTCTGGACGGCTGGCCGAGGCGTTCTTCAAGGATCGCTATGGCGTCGACAACGGCATCGCAGCCGATCTGATCGGCGTCGCGATGAGCCGCGGCGGTGAGCACGCCGAGTTGTTCTTCGAGCACCGCGAAGGCTCGAACATCACGTTCGAGCAGCAGGCCGTGAAGACAGCGAGTCGCAGCACTTCGCAAGGTGTTGGCATCCGCGTCATCCAGGGCGACGCGATCGGCTACGCGTACACCGAAGATCTCGATCGCGCGGCGATGCGGCGGGCGGCCGATACGGCGGCGCGCATCGCATCCCACGGCGACACCACGCCGCCCGTCGATGTCATGCACTACGAATCGGCCGACTACTACAAGCCGGAAGCGAGCACCGTCTCCGTCGCGCCAGCCGACAAGGTCGATCTTATCCGCCGCGCTGACCTGGCGGCGCGCGCGTACGACTCGAGCATCGTCCGCGCCGACATCAACTTCATCGACGAACTGAAGCGCGTGATGATCGTCACCAGCGACGGCCGCATTGCGGGCGACGTGCAACCGCTCGTACGGTTCAACGTTTCGACGCTGTCGGAGCGCGATCAGAGCCGGCAGACCGCGCGCTGGGGCGGCGGCGGACGCATGGGGATGTCGTACTTCGAGACGCACACGCCGGAGATGCTCGCGATCGAGTCGGCACGGCAGGCGGTGCTGTTGCAATCGGCGATCGAAGCGCCCGCAGGCATGTTCCCGGTCGTGCTGGGCGCGGGCGATAGCGGCATCCTGCTGCACGAGGCCGTCGGCCACGGACTCGAAGCCGACTTCAACCGCAAGAAGACCAGCAACTACACCGACCAGATCGGAAACGTCGTCGCGTCGGAGCTATGCACAGTCGTCGATGACGGGACAATCCGCGACAGCCGCGGATCGATCAACATCGACGACGAAGGCAACACGCCGGGTTACAACGTGCTTATCGAAGACGGTGTCCTGCGCGGTTATATCCAGGACCGCATGAGCACGAAGCACTTTGGTGTACAGCCAACCGGCAACGGACGGCGGCAGTCGTTTCGCCATTACCCGATGCCGCGAATGACGAACACCTACATGCTCGCCGGCCAGACGAGCCCGGAGGACATCATCCGCTCCGTCGACCGCGGCATCTACTGCGTATCATTCAGCGGTGGCCAGGTCGATATTACGAACGGGGACTTCGTCTTCAGCGTCACCGAGGGGTATATGATCGAAGGCGGCAAAGTCACCGCACCGATCCGTAACGTCAACCTCATCGGCAACGGGCCGGACGTGCTACGCAAGGTGACGGCCGTCGGAAGCGACTTCGCGCTGAGCGATGGACGCTGGACGTGCGGCAAAGATGGACAGTCGGTGCCCGTGGGTGTCGGCATTCCGACGGTGTTGATTAGCGGCATCACCGTCGGCGGAACAGCATTGGGATAGCCACGCGCGGCACGATGCGGCGTGTGCACAGAAAGGAATCGCCATGAAGAAGCTCTTTGTCCTGATCGCCATCGTCGGTCTCGCGGCGTTCGCATTCTCGAAGCTCAGCGGCTCAAGCGACGAGCACGAGTTCGGCGCGTA
>JANXYW010000403.1 GCA_025355835.1 Chloroflexota bacterium | reverse complement strand
TGGGGTTCCACCCTTCGAGCTTAGCGTAGAGATGCACGCCGGGTTTCGGCGAGAGGCTCTTGAGTTCGAGCATCGGCGTGCGGCCGACGGTTTCGAGGATGTTGAGGTGGTGCATGGCGGAGTTCTTCGTTCGTGGTTTGTCGTTCGTGGTTGACGGAACCGCAGATTTCGCAGATGAGGCGAGATGTGGTCGTTACGGTGGTGGCTGTGCGTTGGTGTCCTTTGCCCGTGTTGCGATCGCGCGCGATCAAGATTACTTCTCCAGGGCGAGGGCCGCGGCGAACGTCACCACGATCGCAATCCCGGACACCCGACGACCGATGCGACGTCGATCGTGTCACCGGTTAGTAACGGAAGCAACACGAAAATGCACGAACAGCCGATGGCTACGACCGGCGAGGCTAACGCCGCATGAACCAAAACAGCTGCACCTCCAGCTTCGTCATTCTATCAGGCGTGCATGCGACCACTGAACTGCGAAGCGCAGGCAACGCACTCCTCGTCAACGTTGCCAGCGGCAAGTCATCGTTCAGAACCGAATATCGCTAGGCGCGCACGATAGCGGTATGCGCCGATCCCTTCGGCTGGCGCCGATCGTGAAACGCGGCGTCGTTCGGTTCACCATTCCTCCAGAGGGCGGGGGCGAGACGGCTGCGTGCGATGAGCCCTCGCAGCAATACGGCGGTGAAGGCCGCAAAGAGCACAGTCTGGATGACCGCTATGCCGACACCAAAATCGCTGTACACGTACTGATCCATGTAGCGTTTTGTCGGAGGGGCGACGACGACAAGATTCAGGAAGAAGGTGATGGAGACCGGCACATACAGCAGCAGCCAGCGGGGCCGGGGGAAGATAACCGGCAGCAACAGAACGAGGATCGGGTAAAGGTAGCGTTCGTGCGAACCAATCGGCAGTTCATAAAGCGCAAACGCCTGATACGCCGCCGCGATCAATAGGGAAAGAAGCCCGCTATTGCGAAACGCAAAAGAGAACGCTAATCCGGTGGCGCAGACAGAAAGAGCGAGCGCCAGGCGTTCGTACGTCAGTACGTCGAACCAACCGAAGACTGCCGAGCCTGGCCGAGGATTACCGAGTTGATCCGGAATCCACCAGACGTTCCAGGCCAACTCGGACAGACCCTGACGCTCTTTGGTGAAGAGCGTGATGTACACGCCGCGGATCCTCCAGCCATCTCCATGCACCAACCACGGCCCCAGGATGACCGCCAACGTCGAAGACGCAGCGAGCAACGCCTTCGCGATCGCCTTCACGTGGCCTTGCCGCCATAAGACGAGCGCTAACAGCGGCGAGAGTATGATTGGGTGCGGCTTTATCGCGAAACCGATGGCAAAGATGCAGCCTGCCCACGCCGGTTTTCCAACGTACGCGAGCACGAGGCTGGCCAGCATCGCGGCGCTGATCGCGGCATCGATCTGAGCCCAGACGGCGCTGTCGTACAGGATCGCCGGATGAAACGCGCAAACGGCAGCCGCAGCCACGGCGTGTGTCCTTTGTAGGCGCTCGGGCGTCTCACCGGCAGGATCCTCGCGATCGACGGGGATTAGCAGGACGCGGTAGACCACCGCCATGAGCACCAGATCGAAGATGATCGACGGCAACTTGATGAAGATGTGCAGCGGCGTGGTCGTTTGGTTATATGGGCCTCCGATCCAGTCGTAGATCGTCGCCAACCCCCACTAAGACCCAGTGGTAGCCGACGTAGTCCGTATCGCTTGTGCGGAAAATGTTCAGCACGCCGTGTTCATGGATGCGCTGCATCCAGTGCGTCCAAAAGCCTTCATCCAATGTGCCGTTTGGGAGGCGCGCGTACAGGGGAGTGAGCGCAAGCCGGACGCCAATCGCGAGTGCAAAGATCGCCAGCAACTGTCCTTTGGGCGATCGGTCGATAGGCGGTGTGAGATCCGTCATGGTTCTTGCCGAGAGCGGGCTTCAATTTGAGCGAGCGCTGGGAAACGACGCGAGGGCTTGGCCGTGGTCAACGGACGGCAGCCCAGTCTACGTTCCAAAGGCGGATCGCGCGAGAGCAATGAGGGATGGTAGCCGCATCCAGGAACGCGGGGCTTACCCTGATTCCTTGACTTGCCGGAATCTGGCTTCATATACTGTCGCGCGTAACCCGCCTCGTGGCGGGGACTATTTTTGTTACGCGCATTTGGAGTTGGCCCACAAGCGCTGTCAGGCGTTCTGACTGCGAGAAAGGGCGTTTCGAGCCCGAGTGGCGCAGTGGTAGCGCAGCCGATTTGTAATCGGCAGGCCAGGGGTTCGAATCCCCTCTCGGGCTCCAGCACTGGTTGCCCCTGGCGGGTTCGGCAGGCGCGAGGGCGCGCACCCGTCAAGACGAGATCGATCTGCCCACATAGCTCAGTTGGCAGAGCACACCCTTGGTAAGGGTGAGGTCATCGGTTCAAATCCGATTGTGGGCTCCATCAGAAGAGACGCTCCGTCCGCCAGTGGGCGAAGCGAGTGTTCACACCAGGTGAAGGCTCCGCGCAGCGATGCGCGCTTGGCCACCCGATGTCACACGCCGTGCGGAACATGCAGTAGCAGGCCCGAACAGCCAAAAGAGGAGTAGCCGGACATGGCCAAGCAGAAATTTGAGCGGACGAAGCCGCACGTCAACATCGGCACCATCGGTCACGTGGACCATGGCAAGACGACGCTGACCGCCGCGATCACGAAGGTTCTGTCGCTGAAGAAGCTGGCTACGTATCGCGACTTCGGCAGCATTGACAATGCGCCGGAAGAGCGGGCGCGCGGTATTACCATCGCCATCACGCACGTGGAGTACGAGACGGAGAACCGGCACTACGCGCACGTGGACTGCCCGGGCCACGCCGACTACATCAAGAACATGATCACGGGTGCGGCACAGATGGACGGCGCCATTCTGGTGGTCGCAGCGCCGGAAGGCCCGATGCCCCAGACGCGCGAGCACATTCTGCTTGCGCGGCAGGTGCAGGTGCCCAGCATGGTCGTCTACATGAACAAGGTGGACCAGCTGGACGACCCGGAGCTGCTGGACCTGGTCGAACTGGAGCTGCGCGAGCTTCTCACCAAGCAGAACTTCCCCGGCGACGACATTCCGATCATCCGCGGCAGCGCGCTTGCAGCGATGAATTGCACCAGCGACGACCCGCTCGACCCGGCGTACGCCAGCATTCTTGAGCTGATGAAGGCCGTTGACGACTACATCCCGACGCCAGAGCGCCCGCGCGACCTGCCGTTCCTGATGTCCGTCGAAGACGTCTTCGGCATCAAGGGGCGCGGCACCGTCGTCACGGGCCGCATCGACCGCGGCATTGTGAAGGTTGGCGACGACATCGAAATCGTCGGCATGGCGGCGACGCGCAAGACGACCGTCACTGGTGTCGAAATGTTCCAGAAGACGCTGGACCAGGGCGAGGCGGGCGACAACGTCGGCTGTCTGCTGCGTGGTATTGAGCGCGAGGACATCGAGCGCGGCCAGGTGCTGTGCAAGCCGGGTTCGATCACACCGCACAAGAAGTTCGAGGCAGAGGTCTACGTCCTGTCGAAGGACGAGGGCGGGCGGCACACGCCGTTCCTTCCGGGCTACCGCCCGCAGTTCTACGTCCGCACGACGGACGTGACCGGCACGATTGCGCTGCCGGATGGCGTCGAGATGGTGATGCCGGGCGACAACACGAAGATGACGGTCGACCTGCACACGCCCGTTGCCATCGAGGACGGCCTTCGGTTCGCCATCCGCGAAGGTGGCCGCACGGTGGGCGCAGGCGCCGTAACGAAGATTCTGGAGTAAACGCGTTTCCGATTGGTTCGGCCCGCCCGATATAGACTGTAGGGGCGGGCCGTTCTGTCCGAAGAATAGGCCGCATAGCGGCGCAGCCTGACGTGCTGCAAGCAGAGGCGACATGGCGAAGAAGGACGACAGGCAGATCATCACGCTGGCTTGCACCGAGTGCAAGGAGCGTACATACACGACATCGAAGAGCCGGCGCAACGACCCGGAGCGGTTGGAGCTGAACAAGTTCTGCCCGCGCTGCCGTCTGCATCGGCCTCACCGCGAAGTCCGGTAGGAGAGACGCGAGATGAGCCGCGCACTGCGCCGACAACCGCTCGTACAGAAGCCGCCCGCGAAGGCGCCGGCGTTCCGTCCGGGCGCGCGCCCGGTGAAGAAGTCGGAAGCGACGACGGCCGCTGAGGCGGTTGCCGCAAAGCGGCTTCCGTTGTACTTGAAGCCTATTCCGGGCCCGGTTCGGAAGTTCTTTGGCGATATCGTCTCTGAGCTTCGAAAAGTGACGTGGCCGACGCGCGAAGAGACGACGCGCCTGACGGTCGCGGTGGTTGTTGTGGCGCTGGCCATCGGCATGGTGCTCGGCGGCATCGATATTGGATTCAACTGGGTGGTCGACCACACCCTCTTGCGAAGGTAGGCCCTCCCATGGCCCGAAAAGGCAAAGCCACCGCGCAGGTCGCCGCCGTTGATGGCGAGGACGGCGCTGCTGAGTCGCCCGAGGAATCGGCGATTCAAGAAGGGCGGCAGTGGTACGTGATCCACACGTACTCTGGCTACGAGAACAAAGTAAAGACGAACCTGGAGCACCGCATCCAGACGATGGATGCGAAAGACCTCATCTTCCAGGTCGTGATCCCGACGGAAGATGAGATTGAGATCCGGGATGGCCAGCGGCGCACCATCGCGCGGAAGATCTTCCCCGGCTACGTGCTGACGCAGATGATTGAACTGAAGGAAGACGACATCGAGTCGAGCCGCGCCTGGTTCGTGGTGCGGAATACGCCCGGTGTCACGGGCTTCGTGGGTTCCGGCACGCGGCCGGTGCCGCTGGAGCCACCGGAAGTGAAGCGTATCCTGCGCCAGATGCGTGTGGAAGCGCCGAAGGTGAAGGTCGGTTTCGAGGTTGGTCAGAACGTGCGCATCGTCGATGGTCCGTTCATGGACTTCCACGGCACAGTCGATGACATCAACCTGGAGAAGGGCAAGGTGAAGGTGCTTGTGTCCTTCTTCGGGCGCGAGACGCCGGTGGAGCTGGACTTCCTGCAGGTCGAGCGTATGTAAGGCCTGAGGCCCAGGTTGTAGGTGATAGGTTGTAGGTTGTAGGGCCTCGCCGACGCGGGGCCTCTGTGCTGTGAATCGTACGTGGCGCGCAGGCGATGCGCCGAAGACGTTGTAGGGGCGCAACCTGTTGCGCCCGCGGCGGGCACGAAGGCCCCGGCGAAGCGAACAAAGCATTCATGTAGGGGCGCACGGCTGTGCGCCCACAGCGGGCACGAAGGCCCGGCGGAGCGAATGTAGGGCGCAACCTGTTGCGCCTGCGGCGGGCACGAAGGCCCCGGCGAAGCGAACAAGAATCCATGTAGGGGCGCACGGCTGTGCGCCCGCGGCCGGGATACATGCCCCGGCGAAGCGAAGAACAATCCACACATGGGCGCACCGCGATGCGCCCACAGCGGGCACGAAGGCCCGGCGGAGCGAACGAGATGGCGAAGAAGATTCGGGCAGTGATTACGTTGCAGATGCAGGCGGGGAAAGCGAATCCCGCGCCGCCGGTTGGGCCAGCGCTGGGCCAGCACGGCATCAACATCATGGGCTTCTGCAAGGAGTACAACGAGAAGACGTCGAGTCAGGCGGGGAGCATCATCCCGGCCGAGATTACGGTGTACGAGGATCGTTCGTTCTCGTTCGTGCTGAAGACGCCGCCGGCGTCAGATCTGTTGAAGAAAGCGGCCGGCCTGGAGAAGGGCAGCCGCGCCCAGAAGCGCGAGAAGGTCGGCACGCTGTCTCGCGATGATCTGAAGAAGATCGCCGAGATTAAAATGAAGGACCTGAACGCGAACGACGTCGACTCCGCCATCAAGATGGTCGAAGGAACGGCGCGCAGTATGGGGATAGAGGTCAGGTAGCTGTTAGCTGTTAGCGGCTAGCGGCTAGCAGTTGACCACCAACGTAGCGTGGACGGGGCAGGGCTCGCCCTGCCCGGTGCGGTTATAAGGCAAGAGGGTTCGAAATACGAATCGATCGGCACGCGCGGGAGCTAAACGCTAACAGCTAATAGCCAACCCGCTAGCAGGTGACGGAGACCGAATGAAGTAGGTCGACTCGGCCCGAGAGGGTAACGTCACCGGAGGAGGCGAGAAGATGAAGCGCGGTAAGAAGTACGAAGAGAAGTCGAAGCTGATCGACCCCGATCGGCTGTACACCCCCGAAGAAGCGATCAAGCTGGCGAAAGAGTGCTCGTTCGTGAAGTTCGACGAGACCGTCGAGCTGCATCTGCGCACGGGCCTCGACCCGCGCCACGCGGACCAGCAGATCCGCGGGACGGCGCTGCTGCCGCACGGGCTGGGCAAGACGGTGCGCGTGCTCGTGTTCGCCGAGGGCGAAGGCGCGCGGCTGGCGACCGAGGCCGGCGCCGACGAGGTCGGCGGCGACGAA
>JANXYW010000239.1 GCA_025355835.1 Chloroflexota bacterium | reverse complement strand
AGCGTCGTGTTGGCCCGCTACGAGAGCTTCAGCGGCAAGGAGGCTGTATGCCTGGGCCGTTCGTGATCGTCCGCGATGCCCGCGGCTCGCTCGTCCACATCCGCAAGGCTGACGGCGAGTGCGTGGGATGCATCGAAGTTGGTCTCTACGAGATCGTGCGGGCGATCCTAGCAGACGAAGTGAGGAAGGGAAATGGCGGTGACGGTCGTTGGTTAGCCGGGAGGTAGGCCACCGTCACCGCCAGCACGTCGATCGTAGCCCCAGAAAGAGCAGCAGTGTGTTTCGAACATATGAGGATCGACGGGAATGACTCACGACGCTGACTCGTTGACTTTGATCGCGACGAGAGTGATGGATGGCGTCGCAAACGAGACGCCCTCGCGCGAGGGCTTTCCAAAGGAGCGACGAAATGCCGATCGAGAACAGGGAGCTAGCAGCGGGGACGCGCCTGGTGGCGCGGTACAAGAAACAGGATCGCACCTGCGAGATCGTCGAGACGCCGGACGGCCTCCGCTACCGGCTCGACGACGGGACGGAACATCGGAGCCCGTCATCGGCGGGCAAGGCGGCGATGGACGGGGTGGCGTGCAACGGGTGGCGCTTCTGGTCGATCGAGGGTACAGAGCCGAAGCCCAAAGCCGAGAAGCCCGCGAAGGCGAAGAAGCAGCCCGCCGCGAAGAAGCCGGCAGCGAAGAAGGGCAAGGCCAAGAGCGCCAAGAAGCCGAAGGCGGCGAAGATGGCGAGCGCCGCTTCATACGGGTGCGGCGCCTGCGGCGAGAGCTTCACGACGCAGAAGAAAGCGGTCGACCACGCGCTGACGCACACCAGCTAAGCACCACGACAGGCGCGAGACGAGCGGGTCGCCACGGCGGCCTGCTCTCGTTGTGGAAGGGCCGCTGATGAAGAAGTCGATCCTCCACGGCGCCATCGGCTACCGCGCCTACCTCCACGGGTCGCGCCTGCCGCTGTTCACCTACCGCCAGCCGACCGCGTACGACTTCGTACTCGAAAAGAACCCCAACTCACGTGAGATCCAGGTCGTTTCGATGACGCCGCGATTCGCTGAAGACGACCGCACACCATGGCAAGATAGCGATGGCGCTACCAAAGGCGAGGTAACCGGGAAGTTACCAATGGTTACCTCCCCGAAGCTACGAAGAGGGTAAGCAGACGGCCGCGGAAGTTATGCCGAAGTTGGCAAGAGCCACAGATGGTTACCGTCAGAGCCTGCAAGACACCTAAGCCAGACGGCTCCCCATGCGGCGCGCCGCCGTTGCTTGATGGCGACTCGTGCATCATGCACTCCAACGAGCACACCGAGGCCATGCAGGAAGCGCGCCGCCTGGGTGGCTTGCGCAAGCGGCGCGAGCAGACGCTTCAGGTCGTCTACGAGATCGAAGGACTGGAGACCCTCCCCCAGCTCCGCAGGCTCCTGCGGATTGCCGTGCTGGAGGCGCTCGGCATGGAGAACAGCCCCGCGCGTGTCGGCGCCCTGCTCCGCGCCGTCACGGTCGGGGCGAAGTTGATGGAAGTGGGCGAGCTGGCGGACCAGCTGGCGGCGATCAAGGGCGTGCTCGAAGCGCGGTTGCCGAACAAGAGGCGACGATGACCCTGAACAACCGCGAGCTGACCCGCCTCTATCCGGCGCTGACCGCCAAGGAGCGCGGGGTGTTGGTGCTCAAGGCCTACAAGGCGGACGAGAAGCCCGACCGCCTGATCTACGACACGGCGCCGAGCGGACAGACAGAGGAGTTCAACCACTACATCAAGCTGATGAACGCCGTCAACATCGAGGTGGCCATGGTGTTGATGATCCTTCGCGAGCAGATGGCGAGACTCGACGTGAAGGCCGCCTGGCTCCGCACCCTTCGCTTCTGGGCGGACGACGTAGCCCTCTTGCGAGTGCTCGTCGGCCGAACCGATACGGAGCTGATCACGCATTCGGAGTACGCCAAGCGAGAGGCCGACGAGCGTGAGGAGCTGGTGCCGCTCACGGAATGGGCGGAGATCATCGCCAACGAACATGCGTGGGACGACGCGGACTACAGTACGGACAACGACGGTGAGCGCGAGGTCTCCGATAAGGCGTGGAACCGGGTCTATCGCAACGCACGCCGCCAGCTGGAGCAAGCCGTTGCCAGCCGCACGCTGCCGTCGCAGAAGCGCGGCCGCGCGGTGGTGATCTCGGCCGGTGCGTTCTACGACTGGCGCGGCGAGCCGTTCCTGGTGTGCCCTGACGTGGGCTGGGCATTCGACATCCGACCCGACGATCAGGCCGAGCAGGTGGACCGCGACCGCAGGACCGACGCCGCAGTGCACCGCATCCTCGACCGGGCGCCAAAGCCCCTGACGCAGCCCACGGATCTCGAAGCGTCCGTCCAGCGGCCCGAGGCAGACGCAGGGTTCGGCACAGAGTTGGAGCAGGCGCTCGTGATCTCGATCTGCGATCTCGTCCGTCAACACTGGTGCGATGCCCGATCACTCGAGATCGGTGTCGCCGAGATCGCGGAGGAGTTCGACGGCGAAGACCCGCTGCGCCCGGACACGCGGGCACTGCTCGAGGGCTGTCTTGCTTCCTGCCGCACGCTGCGCGACGAGATGGCGGACTACGGGGAGGTCGGGCTGGCGGAGCCGAGAGAGGACGACGTTGCGGGGGTGCGCCGGCTCATCGCGAAAGCGACCGAGGACTAGCGAGCCAAGCTCAAAGCTCCGAGGCAACGAGTGCGTATGGCACGTCCTCGTCGAGCGAGGCGACGAACGTGCGTACCAGGTCGAGGAGTTCAAGGTTGTAGGCGCCCTTGAACTGGAGCGGTTCCCTGAACCACTCGTCCATCAAGGTACGGATCTCAGCGACCGTCACCTTCGCGGCCCAGGAGCCCCAATCTTCTTGCCTTCCCTGCAGTTCTCCGGTTGCGATGCGGTGCTTCACGACGTGAAACAGGTGCCGACCGTCTGGGAAGAACGGACCGATCCGTGGCCCGCCAGTGAAATGCCGTAGATGTACGTCGAGATATATGATCCACCTCCGAAACAAGGCGGCGCGGATCGTTCGCTTGCCGCGACACGCGACGAGTCAGCGTGCGTCAACGCAACCACGAGGTTCGATACCCTGGGAAAAAAGGAGCTAGGCCGCGCCGCAATCGGGCCCGCATGTAGTCTAATCGATTTCGTTCGAATTCTCAAGATCCGCGTCCGCGGCACTTTCGCTCGACCGTCACGATCGCGTGAT
>JANXYW010000371.1 GCA_025355835.1 Chloroflexota bacterium | reverse complement strand
TTCCACAAGAAGGGCGTCGAGGAAGGCGCGAACCGGCGGATCTACGAGGAGTTGTCGGCCGAGATCCTGGGAGCGCCGGTATCGATCCGGTGTATCATTGCGCCGAAGGCGGTGCGCACGATGAGCAAGAGCCCGCTCGTGCAGCACGCGGTGCAGGCGCACGGCGCGAAGATCGTGAGTGAGAATCAGGAGTCCTGACCATGGCGATGAACCGTGACATGATGGCGAAGATCGCGCAGATGGGCGCGCAGCTGGCGAAGGCGCAGGCCGATCTCGCGGAGAAGCGCGTTGAAGGGACATCGGGCGGCGGCGCCGTCCATCTCGTGCTCACGGGCGGGATGAAGGTGGAGTCGCTGAAGATCGACAAAGAAGTGATCGACGCTGACGACGTCGAGATGCTGGAAGATCTGCTGACGGCGGCGATGAACGAAGCGCTGGGCAAAGTGCAGTCGTTGCAGATGGGACAGCTCGCCGGGCTGGCGGGCGGCCTTGGGCTCGGGAATGTTCCGGGACTGAAGTAGTTAGTGACTAGTCGCTAGTGGCTAGTTCGTGGTTCTCGGAGACTGAGACAGGCGAGCACCTCACCCCCAGCCCCTCTCCACGACGTGGAGAGGGGAGCAACATCGTTCTTGAATGACTGAACGACTGAGAGACTGACAGACCCCTCTATGCCTGAACAGCTTGGCGCGGCGCCTGCTCCTGTTGCGAAGCTCATTGATGCATTCCACAAGCTGCCGGGGATCGGGCCGAAGAGCGCGCAGCGGCTGACGTATCACATGCTGCGGATTCCTCCGGAAGAGGCGCTGGCGCTCGCGCAGGCGATCATCGAGCTGAAGGAGAAGACGGTTCTCTGCTCGGTGTGCCAGAACGTCACCGAAAGCGACCCCTGCAACATCTGCCGCGACGACGCGCGCGACCGCGCGGTGATCTGCGTCGTCGAAGAGCCGCTCGATATTCTTGCGGTCGAACGCACGCGCGGCTTTCACGGGCTGTACCACGTGCTGCACGGCGTGATCTCGCCGATGGATGGCGTGGGGCCGGAAGACCTGAAGGTCAACGAGCTGCTGACGCGGCTGCGCGGCGGCTCGGTGACGGAAGTGATCATGGCGACGAACCCGAATCTCGAAGGCGAAGCGACATCGATGTACATCAGCCGGCTGCTGACGCCAATGGGCATCCGCGTGACGCGCCTCGCGCGCGGTCTGCCGATGGGGAGCGATCTGGAGTACGCGGACGAAGTGACGTTGTCGCGCGCGCTGGAGAATCGGCAGGACGTGTAGGGGTTTCTTCACCACAGACAACACAGAGGGCACAGAGGGCACAGAGGTTTGATGGGATTGGTAGGAGGCTGTTTTCGTCCAGCCCAACCCTTCCTCCGTGCTCTCCGTGGTCTCTGTGGTGAACCGGAACGCAACTAGCTGCGATCCAGTACCATCTGCGCATGAAACTTCTGCTTGCTCCTGTTCCGCAGTCTGTTGATGTAAGTGGCGGCTGGCACACGCTGGCGCGCGACCGGACGATCGTGCTGTTCGGCGAGGCGGCTTCGCTCGCGTGGTTGCAGGCGCGCGGGCTGCGCGATGCGATCGAGACGTATGCGGGCGTGCGATGGGATGTGCGTCCGGCGTCCGGGCTGGCGGAGCGCGAGGGCATCGTCGCGAGCATCGATCACAAGATCGCCAAGCGCGAGGGGTACCACCTGACGATCGGCGACGAGCGGATCGGCATCGTGGCGCGCGACGGCGCCGGGCTGGCGCACGGGTTCGCGACGCTGACGCAGCTGATTCGCCAGTTCGGCAAGCGGTTGCCGCGGCTGCACATCGAGGATCATCCGGACTTCCCGAATCGCGGCGTCATGCTGGACATCAGCCGCGACAAGGTGCCGACGATGGCGACGCTGTATGGGCTCGTCGACATGCTGGCGGAGTGGAAGGTCAACCAGTTCCAGCTCTACATGGAGCACACCTTCGCGTACGACCAGCATCGCGCTGTCTGGAAGGATGCGTCGCCGATCACGGGCGAAGAAGTGATGGCGCTCGATGCGTACTGCCGCGAGCGGTACATCGACATGGTGCCGAATCAGAACTCGTTCGGCCACATGGAGCGCTGGCTGACGAAGCCGGCGTATCGCGACCTGGCCGAAGTGCCAGGCGGCGTGACACTGGCGCATCGCAAGATGCTGCTGGTGCGGCCGGAGAAGTTCGGGACCGCGCTCAACCCGCTCGACCCGCGATCGCTGTCGCTGATCGAGGGGCTGTACGCGGAGCTGCTCCCGCACTTTTCGAGCGCGAACATGAACGCCGGCTGCGACGAGACGTGGGAGTTGGGGCAGGGCCGCAGCAAACGCGAGTGCGCGAAGCGCGGCACGGGGCGCGTGTACCTCGACTTCCTGCTGAAGATCCAGAAGCTGTGCGAGCGCCACGGGCGGCGCATGCAGTTCTGGGGCGACATCCTCATGCAGCACCCGGAGCTGATCGGCGAGATCCCGCGCGACGTGACGGCGATGGAGTGGGGCTACGAGGCCGACCACCCGTACGAGGCAGACACGAAGGCGTTCCGAAAAGCCGGCGTGCCGTACTACGTCTGCCCCGGCGCGGGCGGTTGGATCTCGCTCATTGGGCGCACCGACAACGCGATGGCGAACATCCGCAGCGCCACGACGAGCGGGCGCAAGCACGGCGCGATCGGCGTGCTGAACACGGAGTGGGGCGACGGCGGCCACATGCAGCCGCTGCCCGTCGCGTACATGGGATTCCTGTACGGCGCGTCGATGAGCTGGTCACCGGCGGCGAGCGTCGACATGAACGTGCCGGCCGCACTCAGCCTGCACGCGTTCGACGACCCATCCGGCGTCACCGGGCGTGCGGCGTACGACCTCGGCAACGCGTACCAGGTATGCGGCGCGCGCTCGCGCAACGGCACGCTGCTGTCGCAGATGTACTTCCGTCCCCTGTCCGACGATTGGCCGATGCACCGCGTCCGCGACGGCGGCTTCGAGGACACGAGCGCGGAGCTGGCGGCGATGGCCGCACGCATCGACGCATCGCGCATGCGGCGGCCGGACGCGCAGCAGATCGCGGACGAGTACGCATGCGCCGTCGAGATGGCAGACGTCGGCGCTGCGATCGGTGCGGCGAAGTACGCGCGCGTCACTGGTGCATCGACGACGAAGGTGCG
>JANXYW010000367.1 GCA_025355835.1 Chloroflexota bacterium | reverse complement strand
GTGCAGACGTACGGAGTCCGCCGGATAGCAGAAGTACTCCATCTCCATCTGCTCCAGCTCGCGCACGCGGAAGATGAAGTTGCGCGGCGTGATCTCATTGCGGAACGACTTGCCGATCTGCGCGATGCCGAACGGCAGCTTTCGCCGCATCGTGGTCTGGACGTTTTCGAAGTTCACGAAGATGCCCTGCGCCGTCTCCGGGCGCAGGTAGACTGTCGCCGCCTCGTCCTGCACCGGCCCGAGGAACGTGCGGAGCATCAGGTTGAACATCCGCGGTTCGGTGAATTGTCCGCGCTGCCCGCACGTCGGACAGACGTCAGACGTCAACTCGTCCTGCCGGAAGCGCCCCTGACAGTTGCGGCAGTCGACCATCGGGTCCGTGAACGTTTCGACATGCCCGCTCGCCTCCCACACCTTCGGGTGCATGAGGATCGCCGCGTCGAGGCCGACGATGTCGTCGCGCTCCTGCACCATCGCCCGCCACCAGGCGCGCTTGATGTTGTTGGTCATCTCCACGCCCAGCGGTCCGTAGTCCCACGCACCCTGCAGGCCGCCGTAAATCTCGCTGCTCTGGAACACGAAGCCGCGCCGCTTGCACAGCCCGACCAGCGTCTCCATATCGACGCCTGGCTTCAGATCGTTCTCGTCGCTCAATCGAACCTCCCGCCCTGGCCGGGCGATGACTCACGCGTGCCACCTGACACGTTATGGGGCATAGCCTACCGGCCAAGGCGCGTGCTCGCGAGAGCAAGCGCCCTTGATTGACAGCCGCGTCAACACGGCACTACGCTTCCAGCGAAGCAGGGCGGCGAACGGAGGTCTCTTGCAGAACGACCAGAACGAGCACCTGAAGCTTGTTGTCATCATCGCGTCCGATTCCGACGCCGAAAAGCTCACCCGCAAGCTCGTCGAGCAGGGTTACCCCGCCACCAAGATCGGTAGCACCGGCGGATTCCTCCGCAAGGGGAACGCCACCATCCTTTCCGGCGTCGAGGCAAACGAAGTCGATAGCGTCATCGCCATGGTTCGCAGCGAGTGCCATGCCCGTACTGAGTACGTGCCGGTGCAAACGCTCCCGTTCTTCGGCGAAGGCTCCGTTCTCCAGGAACCCATCGAAGTCCGCACCGGCGGCGCCATCGTCTTCGTCATGGATGTCGAGCGCTTCGAGAAGACGTGAGTTCGGTCTTCAGTCGTCGGTCGTCGGTAACAGTTTGTAGGGGCACCCAGTGGCGTGCCCTCCTGGTGTGCCTCAGCATCTTCGCAGGCGTCCGCACCAGCACCCTCGCCGATCGCTACAAGGACCTGACCTAGGTTCTAGGTTCTAGGGTCTAGGTTCTCGCTTCCCGTCTCCCGCTTCCCTACACTGCCGCCATGCACGCCAACGCATCGCTCAACGCAATGGTCGCGTGGCTCGACGAGCAGCTCGACATCCCCAAGTACAGCGTCACGGAGCCCGATTCGAACGGTTTGCTCTTCGACTCACCCTCCGGCGATGGCGTGTCGAAGTTCGCCGTCGCGGTGAACACGTCGCTCACAACGATCGTCGGCGCGGCGAAGTCCGGCGCAAACCTCCTGTTGGTGCACCACACGTCCTGGCCCGGCATCGACCTCCACCTCCGCGACGAGAAATTCGCCGCGCTGAAGGCGACGGGACTCTCGCTATACGGCGCGCACGCATCGCTCGACTGCGCGCCGCGCGTCGGAAACGCGTGGGTGCTCGCCGAGATGCTCGGCGTTGCGGTCGATGCGACGTTCGGCGAGTTCGCCGGCGGCCACGCCGGCGTCATCGGCACCAGCGGCGGCACGTTCGCGGAGCTGATCCAGCGCACGTCGCGCGAACTGCACGTCGAGGCCGAAGCGCATCAGCACGCGAAGACGTTCGGGCGCGTCGCGATCATGCCGGGCGCGGGCGGCAACACCACCGATCTCGAAGCCGCCCGCCAGGCCGGCGCCGACACGTACATCACCGGTGAGGGCAGCATGTACACCCGCATGTTCGCCAAGGAAACCGGCATGAACCTCATCTTCGCGACCCACCAGGCGACGGAAGCACCCGGCATCCGCGCCCTCGGCCAACGTCTCGGCGACCACGCCGGCATCCCGTGGGAGTTCATCGAAGAATCACCCGACGTGTTTTGACCTCCGATGTCTCTTCATTAGCAACTGAACCCCGATCGCTGTAGGGGCGCTCGCGAGTCGCCGCAGGAGACAACCCGTTGCGCCCGCGTTCGTACCGGAAAAACTCGTCGCTTCCACAATGAACGGCCGAAACACTCCCTCTCCACGTCGTGGAGAGGGGTGGCCGAAGGCCGGGGTGAGGTGCTCGTTCCAGCAATTCCAGTCGCACGAGCTACCGTACGCGTATGCCTAATTCCTATCTCTGAGAATCTGTGGATGAAAAACGGCAAGGCGACGTCCGCGCTACAGTACCCGCATGTCCACGAACCAGACGGCGATCCCGGCGGACTTCCTTGCCCGTATCCGCCGCATCGAGATCCGCGCACGGCATCTCGTCGCGAACCGCTTCCTCGGCGAGTACCACAGCGTCTTCCGCGGCCGCGGCATCGAATTCTCCGAAGTGCGCCAGTACGAACCCGGCGACGACGTGCGCGCGATCGATTGGAACGTCACGGCACGCATGGGCGCGCCGTACATCAAGAAGTACGTCGAAGAGCGCGAGCTGACAGTGCTGCTCGCGGTCGACGTCAGTGCCTCGTCCACCTTCACAACCACGGGCATATCGAAGCGCGAACTTGCCGCGGAGGTCGCGGCGACGTTGGCGTTCTCCGCCGCCGCGAACAACGATCGCGTCGGCTTCATGGCATTCACGGACCGTGTCGAGGAGTACATTTCCCCAGCCAAGGATCGTCGCCACGTCCTCCGTATCATCCGCGAGTTGCTGTATCTCGAACCGCAAGGCCACGGCACAGACATCGGCGCAATGCTCGCGTATCTCGCGCGTGTCCAAAAGCGACGATGCATCGTATTTCTGATCTCCGACTTCTTCGATACCGATTACGAGAAGCAGCTCCGCGCAGCCGCCCTTCGCCACGAGATCATCGCGCTCACGCTGACCGATCCGCGCGAAGAAGATCTGCCCAGCGTCGGCCTGCTCGACCTGCAAGACGCCGAGACGGGCGCCCGCGCCGTCGTCGATACATCGGATCGCACGACCCGCGCCGCGTACGCTCGCTGCGCGTCCAAAGCGCGCGCCGCCCGCCACCGCGCGTTCGCCGCGGCAGGCGTAGAAGAGATCGCCCTCCGCACTGACGAACCGTACGCAGCCCCCCTCCTCCGCGCCTTCCGCGCCCGCGACCGCCGCCGCACCTGACCTCCGTCAGTCGGTCACGCCCAGTTCATGACGTCGATGCGCACCCTTCGAACCCGCTGGAGGGGCGCTCGTCGAGTCGCCGCAGGAGACAACCCGTTGCGCCCGCGTTCGGGCTGCAACCGGCCCGTTCGATTTCCACGCACACACTCCGCTCGCTCCCCTCCCCACGTCGTTGTGGAGAAGGTGGCCCGACGGGCCGGGTGAGGTGCCTGTGCGCCCGCCAGAGCCACATCGAAGCGCCATCCCGAACGCAAGGAGTGCGCTACCCTTCCTGCGATGAAGATCGTCGTCTCCCCCACCATCGCGCGCGACTACGGCCGCCAGATCCGCGCGATGGTTCCCCGCGCGAAGCTCATCACGCCGTCGGTCGCCGCTGATGGCGCACTCGCGTGGTCCGCAGACGTCACCGGCGCCGATGTGGCGCTGCTCTCCGAAGATCTCTGGCAGGATCTCGACCTGCGGCAGAAGGCGTTGCCGGCGTTCTTCCAAATCGAAGGTTTGCGCTGGCTCCACACGTTCAGCGCTGGCGTCGATTCACCCGCATTCCAGGTGATCATCGATCGCGGGGGCATGCTCACGAACTCGTCCGGCGCGTCCGCACCATCCATCGCGCAGTACGTGATCGCGATGATGCTCTACCGCACGAAACGTATCGACGAGTGGCGCGACCAGCAGCGCCGCCGCGAGTGGGCGCAGCTCAGTCCGGGCGAGCTCACGGGGCAAACAGTCGGCATCATCGGCACCGGCGCTATCGGCGGCGAAGTCGCGCGGCTGGCGAAGGCGTTCCGCATGCGGACGATCGGTTTGCGCCGATCCGACAAGCGCACGCCGAACATCGACGAGCAGGTGACGCCGCGGCGCCTGCCGCATCTGCTCAAACAGAGTGACTTCGTCGTTCTCGCCTGCCCGCTCACGAAAGAAACCGAAAGCCTCATCGGCGAGCGCGAACTGCGTGCGATGAAGCCGACGGCGACGCTGATCAACGTCGCGCGCGGCCGCGTCGTGCACGAGGGCGCGCTCATTCTCGCGCTACAGGAAGGTTGGATCGCCGGCGCATGCCTCGATGTCTTCACGTTCGAGCCGCTGCCCGAGAGCAGCCCGTTCTGGGACATGCCGAACGTCATCGTCACGCCGCACAACTCCGGCCCGTCGCCCCTGAACATGGGCCGCGCGATGACCATCTTCCTCGATAACCTCGACCGCTTCGCCAACGGCCGCAAGCTCCGCAATCTCGTCGAGAAGGCGGGGACGTAGCGTGGCTGCGCGTCGCACCGCGCGAGAGAAGACGGCAGTGGAGCCCTCGAAGCGTGACGAGCCTCGTGCCTTCGACATCTTCGCGTACGTCCTCGAGCAGGGAAAAACGATTCCTGCCGAGGAACTCGCGCGCATGCCGCGCGACGGTGCCAAGAATTTCGATCACTACTTGGACGGCTCGCCGAAGCGGCTCTAGTCGCGGTAGGGGCGCAACAGGTTGCGCCCGCATGCGTTGCACAACGGCCTATCTTCTTGGAACCGTTACACTGCCGTCGCGCCCGGCAATGGAATCACCGATCCCGTCACGCGCGCTGCCGCATCCGAACACAAGAACGCCACCACATCCGCGATGTCCTGCGGCGTATTGTGGTCGCGCGGGCCACGCTCGCCGCGTACCGCCGTGAGCGCTTCGTCGAGCGTCACGCGCGGCGTCGGCCCCGGCGCGACGGCGTTGATCGTGATGCCGCGCCCGATCTCGCGGGGCGCCAGTGTGCGCGTCAACCAGTGCCGCGCCGCTTTGCCCAACGGATAGTCGAGCGGCGCCTCCGGCGGCCCGTAGCGCCAATCGTCCGCGCCGTATCCGCCGATGCTCACGATGCGCCCCCAGCCGCGTGCGCGCATACCCGGCAGCGTCGCGCGGATCAGCAGGAACGTCGCTTCGATCTCCTGCGCTAGCACGGTTCGGAAGTGCGCCGGATCGATCTCCGTGATGTCCTGCGGCTTCCATGGCCCGCCGGCGCTGTTGACGACGATGTCGACCGTCCCCAGCGCCGCCGCCGCTGCAGCCATCATCGCATCGACCTGCGCCGCATCCGCCACGTCCGCCGCGAACGGCAGCACGCGCCGCCCCATCGATTCGATCGCCGCGGCCGTCTCGACCACGCGCTGATCCTTGCGGTGATAGTTCAGCACTACGTCGGCGCCATCGCGTGCCAGCGTCAGCGCGATGCTGCGCCCCATCCCCTCGCCACCCGCACCCGTGACCAGCGCTACTCGTCCTTCAAGTCCCATGCATTGAGCATAGGCGCTAACCCCCCGGAGTCGCTAACCTAGAACCTAGAACCTAGAACCTAGAACCACGGATCCACGAATGCCCACCTTCACCGGCAAGGTCGCACTTATCACTGGCGGCACACGCGGCATCGGCAAAGCGATCGCACTGAAGCTGGCGAGCGACGGTGCCGACGTCGCCATCAACTACTCCCGCAGCAAGGAGAGCGCCGACGCCGCCGTTGCCGAGATCCGTGCGCTCGGCGTGCAATCTGAGGCGTACCAGTGTGATGTTGGCGACCGCGATGCCGTCTTCGAACTGGTGAAGCAGGTCGGCGAGCGATTCGGCCGCATCGACATCCTCGTCAACAGCGCCGCGCGCGGACTCGAGCGCCCGCGCGCCGCCATCGATTCTCTGCCGAAGCACCTCAAGCACACCATGGACGTGAATGTCTTCGGGCCGTGGTTCGCTGCGCAGGCGGCGCTGAAGTACATGACCGAAGGCGGCGCGATCATTAACCTGCTCAGCCCGGGCAGCGATCGCTATCTGCCGAAGTACGCGCCCGTCGGCGTCTCGAAGGGCGCGCTCGAATCGCTGACGGTGTACCTGGCCGTCGAACTTGCGCCGCGCGGGATCCGCGTCAACAACGTCTCTGCGGGTCTCGTCGAAGGCACGGACGGCGTCCGCATGCTCGATGGCGACATGGTCGACAGCTACGGCGCCAAGATCCCCGCCGGCCGCCACGTCCACCCCGAAGACGTAGCCGAGGCCGTCGCGTTCCTCGCCTCGCCCGCGGCATCGATGATCATCGGCCAGACGCTCCTGGTCGATGGCGGCTACTCTCTCCTCGGCACCCTCTAGGCCTGCCTGTGTTTTGTGTGCGCGCCGGCCTCGGGCGTAGGGGCAAGGCGCGCCTTGCCCTCGTCGTTGTAGAACGCTGCTCGAAATCACGACTGGCCCGCGGCCGTTCGGCTTCGTCAATCACGTGACAGGCCTTAGGCCCGAAAATACGTGCCTTTCGGCCGCTTCGCGCGCGCTGAGCCGGCGGTAGTATCGCCAATATGGCGATTTCTGGGGCAGGAGCCGGGCCGTTGCGCCTCCTCCTGCTGGACGATCACGTAGCCGCGCGGCAGGCGCTTGTCCGCCGCCTCGTCGGTGAGCCGCGACTGCTCGTCACAGGCGCAACGGCCGATGTCGCAGAGGCCGCTGCGTTGGCGGCGGCCCACAGCCCTCACGTCATCCTCATTGACCCTCGGCGGCAGGACGGCGCGGGTATCGCCGCCATCGCCGCGCTCGCCGCGGTCGAACTGCCAGCGCCTCCGTTGATCGCGGCGCACGCTTCGTACTACGACGCGGAGCAGTGGGTGCGGGCGCAAGCCGCCGGCGCCCACGATTGGATCCTCAAACAGTTCGATGTCGAAGCGCTGCGCCATCGTTTGGAGTGGGGCCTCGAACGCCGCAAAGCAAGCAATTGATTCTGGCGTCCGATCCCTACTGCCATGCGCTCGGAGCCCGTAACCTGTGGCCATGCGACCGCAAATCGGCGTCATCGGCGCGGGCGTCATGGGTTCGACCCACGGCAAGTCCATTCACTTCTGCTTGAAGAGCGGCCTCATCGACGGCGATCTCATCGGCATCGCCGAAGAGGATGCAGGCCGCCGCGCCGCGTTCGCGCAAGCGTCCGGCACGACGCTCGTGACGGCCGACGCCGACGAATTAATCGCATCGCCGCTGATCAACACCGTCTACATCTGCACGCCGACGTTCAACCATCTCGATCTCGCGCAAAAGGTGCTGGCCCGAGGCAAGGCGCTCTTCTGCGAGAAGCCGCTCGCCTTCAACGGCCGCGATGCCGCCATCATGCGCGACGCGGCGACGAAGGCCGGCGTCACGCACCAGGTCGGCCTCGTCATGCGCTTCGCCCCCGTCATCGCCGTCACGGGCGACCTGATCAACGATCCGGCGTCGGGCCGCGCGATGACGTGCATCATGGTCGACGACCAGTTCTTCCCCATACAGGGCCACTACGCCAGCACCTGGCGCGGCGATGTCACGAAGGTCGGAGCTGGCACGCTGCTGGAACACGCCATCCACGACGTCGATATCCTCATCTCGTACTTCGGCCGCGTGAAGCGCGTGTTCGGCGTCACCCGCCACTTCTTCGAGAAGGACGGCGTCGAAGACCTCAGCAGCGCCATCATGGAGTTCGAGAGCGGCGCCGTCGTCAACCACGTCTCGATCTGGCACAATCTGCTGCACCGCGGCTCCAGCCGCCGCATGAACGTCGTCTGCGAGAACGCGCAGTACTCGTGGGAAGACGATGACTACGCCGGCGCCATTCGATGCGAGACGAACACCACCGGCGGCCGCACCGACATCTCGTCGGAAGAGGTGATTGCACGCTTCATCGAGGGCTTCCCCGTCACGGACGCGCGCTTGCGCGAAGCGGTCATCCCGCACGACCTCGGCCAGGCGTACCTGCTGGAGGACTACACGTTCCTAAAGGCCGTAAGCGAAGACCGCCAGAGCTGGCTCGACTTCGGCGTCGC
>JANXYW010000330.1 GCA_025355835.1 Chloroflexota bacterium | reverse complement strand
TGCTCCGAATCGACGGTCAGCCGATATCAGAAGCGCATCTCTGGCCCGCTGCTCGACCGCATCGACATCTTCGTTGAGGTACCGCGCGTCGACTACGAGAAGCTGTCGTCGGACGTTGTCGGCGAGAAGTCGGATGCGGTGCGCGAGCGCGTCGAGCACGCGCGCCAAGTGCAGGCTGCGCGATTCAAGGGATCGCGCTTCATCTGCAACGCGGAGATGACGCCGACGGAAGTGCGAGAATACTGCC
Organism: Chloroflexota bacterium; assembly: GCA_025355835.1. GTDB lineage: Bacteria > Chloroflexota > Dehalococcoidia > DSTF01 > JACRBR01 > JANXYW01. The sequence continues at coordinate 9,647 of JANXYW010000330.1, read as the reverse complement.
AGGTGAATCTCGACGAGCAGGCGCAATCGCTGCTGCGGTTGGCGATGGCGCAGCTCGGGCTGTCCGCGCGCGCGTTCCATCGCATCCTCAAGCTCGCTCGCACGATCGCTGATATGGCCGAGGCGCCGGACATCACGTCGGCGCATCTGGCCGAGGCGATCCAGTATCGCCAGCGCGTCCGCGGATGAGCGAAGGCGAACTGATCGTCATCGGCTTGCGCCTCGTCATCCCGTTGCTGATCTTGCGCTGGCCGCTGTTCGGTGGCGTGACGGCGATGGTACTCGATGCGCTCGACGTGGTGATCATCGACAGCCTGGGACTCGGAGGCTTCGGCGCGCACTACTCCGAGCTGGACAAACTGCTCGATTCGTACTACCTGACGCTGGAGCTGGTCGTCGCATTCCGCTGGACGAGCGTCTGGGCGCGCATCCCCGCGATCGGGCTCTACGTGTATCGCATCATCGGCGTCGTCGCATTCGAGATCACGGACACCCGGGCGCTGCTGCTCGTGTTTCCGAACCTGTTCGAAAACTGGTGGCTGTACTGCGTCTTCGTCGCGCGATTCTTCCCCGCGCTCTATCCGAAATCGGTGCGATCGACGTGGATCCCGCTGTTCCTCTTGCTCGTCCCGAAGCTGGGACAGGAGTACCTGCTCCACTATCAAGAAGCGGAGCCGTGGGATTGGACGAAGCGCCACATCCTGCACATCTAACCTGCGGTGCACAGAATCACTAGTGCGCGAGTGGGTGCGCCGCGAAGAACTCCCAGATCGTCGTCGTCGCGTCGATGTCGGCGGACGTCGGGCCGAACTGCTCTGCCGGCAGCGGCGCGCTGCCCGGCCATGTGTGGCCAGCGCCGATCTCCGTATATAGCAGGGCATCGCCGTCGCCGAGCGGACAGTGCACGTACGTCGAAAGCTCCACCGCCTGTCCGAGACGGGAGATGTTCGCCAGGCCGTCGCAACCGAGCGCGCGCGCCCATTCAGACACGCTGCGGCGCACGGGTGGGAACGTACCGCCGCCTCCAACCGCCGGCGGAACCACTCCACCCTCGAACGGAATCAGCGAGTCGGCTGTGCCGTGAAATGCGATCATCGGAACGGCCGCCACGCAAGGCACGCTGGGCGAAGACGCCGTCGCGATGGCGGCGACACGTTTCGGGAGATCGCAAGCCAGAATGCGGCTCATCGCTGCGCCATCCGAGAACCCCGCAACGAAGATCCGATCGTCGTTGAGGCACAGATCGGTCGCCATTTTGTCGAGCAGATCCTTCGCGAATTGCACGTCGTCCGGCTCGTTTGGCGCTTTGCGCCAGTTCCAATGCCGCGGCGTGCCACTGCCGTCGGGCGTCACGATGATCGCTCCACGCTGATCGCCGAGCGCTCCGAACTTGGCGTAGTCAACCATCTGTTTCGCGCTGAAACCGTAGCCGTGTAGCGACAGAATGAGCGGCGCGCGAACCGCGTCGTCGTACCCGGTCGGTACGTGCAAGATGTACGTTCGCGAAGTACTGCCGCTCGTAATCGATTGATCGAAATCGCCGGCAGCGTGCGGGCGCGGCGTCGAACATCCGGCGCCGACAAATGTCGGATTCGCGGCAACAAGTGTCGGACTCGCAACGACCGACGTTTGTGTTTGTTTGGACGCACTGTCCGACTTTGTGCCGCTACAACCGGCCGCGAACGTGAGCAGCACGATCGACGTCGCGAAAAGTGTCCGAATCACGCCGCATGGTAGCACGGAAGTAGACCCGATCTGCCGATAACGTAACTGGGTTCGGGTTAGCAGTGGGGTCAGGGTACATCGCGTTCGAGCGAACGCAGACGACGCACCCTCGACTGCCAAACCGTCGGCACAAACGGCACGGCGCGTGCCACTTGGGGAGAGTTCAATCGCATGTTCAAGCATCTGCTGGTTACGCTGGATGGCTCGCCGCGGTCAGAGGCGGTCATCCCACACGCGATCGATATCGCGAAGACGATGAACGCTGAAGTCACGCTTTTGCGCATCGTCGACACAGCAAACTCCGACTGGAGCGAACGCGGCGCGATCGGCAAGAGCCAGTCATCGACATCGATCAAGTCGACGTACGTTGACCAGGCAAACGCCTACCTCAACCGCATCGCCGAGCAGATGGCGCACGCGGGTATTACCGCCCACGCCGTGGTCAAGCAGGGCCAGCCCGCGAAGCAGATCGTCGCCACGGCGAAGGAGGCCGATGCTGACGCCATCGCGATGGCCACGCACTCGCGGCGCGGGCTGAATCGAGTCATGTTCGGCAGCGTCGCCGAGGAAGTGCTCCACGAGTCGAATCTGCCGATCCTGCTGGTTCGCGCGGCGTAGCCCACCCAGGAACAGCATTCACAAAAAGAGACCGTCGGAGTTAGCTCCGCCGGTCTCTCTGCTACCCATTGGGCGTCAAGCCCTTAGCGGAACGTCGGTGCGATGCCCTTCTACCGGAGCGCGGGCATTCAGCCCGCGCGGGTTCGCAAGTCGAAAGTCGACTGCGCACCGAATGTGATCGTCCTTCAACGAAGCGATCGCCTCAGACGAACGAGATCCTTCGCCCCGCTCAGTGATGACAGATCGATGCTCCGGGCCACGAACGCGCGCACGACCCTCAGCCTCGTCGCACCGTAGGGTGAACTCCGGCGCGTCTACAGAAGATCGCCTGTGGCTGCCCGCGTGCTGCCCGTCTCCTTGAACGACGAGATGACGTTGCGGGCGATCGTCTGCTGGTGCACCTCATCGGCGCCATCGACAAGCCGCGCTGAGCGCGCGTTGCGCATCATGCGCTCGAGCGGTGTATCCGTCGAGTAGCCGAGCGCGCCGTGTACCTGGATCGCACGGTCGACGATCCGCCACAGCGTATTCGCTACATGGTGCTTCGCGAACGACACTTCCTGCTTGAACGGCAAGCCGTTCTCGATCTTGTACGCGGCGTGCAAGATCATCAACTTACCCGCGTACAGCTCCATCGCCGAGTCGGCCATCATCCACTGAATCGCCTGCTTGTCGGCGAGCAACGAGCCGTGCGACTCGCGCTTTAGCGCGCGGTCGACCAGCATCTCCAGCGCCACCTCGGCGTTGCCGATCCAACGCATGCAATGCGCGAGACGCGCCGGGCCGAGGCGGTACTGCCCGAGCAGGTGGCCGTGGCCGCGCTCGCCAAGCATATTCTTCGCGGGTACGCGCAGATCCTTGATGCGGATCTCGCAGTGGTTGCCGACGCCAGCCATCGTGTCGATGTCGCGGACGATCTCCCACCCCTCGGACGGGATATCGACGAGGAACGCCGAGTTGCGCGCTTGCGGCGGATCCGCATCGGGATCTGTGCGGGCGATCAGAATCGCAAAGCGCGCGCCCTTCGCGCCCGAGATGAACCACTTGTGGCCGTTGATCACCCAGTCGTCGCCGTCCTTCACCGCTGTCGTCAGGATGCCCGTCGGATCGGAGCCCGCAACTTCCGGCTCCGTCATCGCGAAGCACGATCGCGATCGGCCCTCGGTAAGCGGACGCAGGTAACGTTCCTTCTGATCATCATTCGCGTTGTGAAGCAGCGTGTGCATGTTGCCCTCGTCCGGCGCCTGCGCGTTCAGCACGAACGGCCCCATGCCCGTGCGTCCCGCCTCGGCCGACACGAACGCCATCGCGACATGGCTCAGTCCCATGCCGCCCCACTCTTTCGGCATGTGCGGGTTCCACAGCCCAAGCTCGCGCGCGCGGTTGCGCAGGCCGCCGATCGCGGTGACGTAGCCGTTGCGGTCGGCCTCGTTCTGGCGTAGCTTCTCCTCGGTGGGCCGCACCTCTTCGTCCATGAACTTGCGCACGCGGTCGCGGACGTCCTCAACGTCGGGCGAGAGCGTGAAGTCGATGGCCATAGCGTTCCTCCTTGTAGGGGCGGTATCGCATCCAGTGTAGAAGGCGTGCCCGGTAGCGTCACGCCGGTTTTCGCGAAATAGGAGCGCCATGAGCGAGCAGAACGTCCCCGGCATCGATTTCGCGCGGCTCCTGCCGTGGTTTCGCGAGCACGTGGCGCCCGTCGATGGGCTATCTGCGAAGATCGTCGGCCACGGCCGATCGAACCTGACGTACCGGCTGGAGTCGGACGACGACGCGTGGGTGCTGCGGCGGCCGCCACTCTCGCACGTGCTTCCGACGGCGCACGATATGAAGCGCGAGTTCCGCATCATCTCGGCCCTCGAACCGACAGCCGTCCCGGTACCGCACGCCATCGCCCTCTGCGAGGATCTCGCAGTCAACGACGCGCCGTTCTACATCATGTCGTTCGTCGACGGCCTCGTTCCGACCGATCCCGCCGTGATCGCCGCGAAGTTCGATGAGGCGGCGCGCAGACGTCTCGGCGAGGAGCTCATCGATACGCTGGCCGTGTTCCACGCGATCGATCCCGCGTCGGTCGGCCTCGGCGACTTCGGCAAGCCGCAAGGCTTCATCGCGCGGCAGGTGCGGCGTTTCAGCGAGCAGCTCGAGCGCTCGACGGTGCGCAAGGTGCCGGAGATGGACGAATTGTCGCGACGGTTGACGCGCGCAGTGCCGGAAGAATCAGCGCACTCGCTCGTACACGGCGACTATCGACTGGACAACTGCGTGATCAGCCACGACGGCCACATCGCCGCCGTGCTCGATTGGGAGATGGCGACGCTGGGCGATCCGCTGACGGACCTCGGCCTGCAGTTCATGTATTGGCCCGATCGCGGGAAGAGTCCCGCGCCGACGGGCGGCGTCACCAGCGGCGCCGTGCTGGCGCTGCCGGGCTTCCCGACCCGGACCGAAGCGATTCAGCGCTACGCCGCGAAGAGCGGCCGCGACATCTCGAACCTGGACTTCTACGCCGCATTGGCGTTCTTCAAACTCGCCGTGATCCTCGAAGGCATCCACGCCCGCTACCTCGAAGGCGGCACCGTCGGCACGGGGTTCGAGACGATGGGCGATCAAGCGGTCGCCCTCGCACGTCAGGGGCTCGCCGTCGCGGAAGGCTCGTCGGTCGCCGCGTTGCGCGCCTGACAGTCGTAAAGCGCCACATTGGCGAGGCCGAAGTGGTACCCCCGACAGGACTCGAACCTGTGCCCCTGGCTTCGGAGGCCAGTACTCTATCCACTGAGCTACGGGGGCGTGCATCTCACTATACGGCGTCCCGAGTCGGCGACAAACCGCGCTGGTTGCGGCGATTCGCAGCGCACAAGCCCTGCAACCATTGAGCGTGGTTCGCGTTTCACTTGTCGAGGCTTTGGCGGCGCCAATATGGCGGTGCTATAGTGAGGTCACATCCATATCCATTGAGAGAGCATCGATGCCACGAAAAATGCAGACGGTTCAGGTCAAGAAGCGCCAGAAATCGTATGGTGCCGGCGAGTTGTCGGGCGACACGGCCCACGTCAAGCCGAAGGGCGCTTTCCGGATCTTCACGAACTACAAGTTTTTCGCGATCCTTGGCGTCGCAATCCTGGGGTCTGGCTTCATAGTCGGAGCGTTTTACCGCGGCAACCGAAACAGCACGACCAAGGCGAACTCCGTACGTGGACAGGGCGTTACGAAGGCGACGCCCGAGGCGGGCTCCACGGCGCAGTCGGGCGCATCCGGCGCGATCAAGCAGTACACGGCGCCGCCCATCATGAGCCTCGATCCGAACAAGACCTACACCGCCACGATCAAGACCGACAAAGGCGACGTGACCGTTCAGCTGAACGCGAAGGACGCACCCGCGACCGTCAACAACTTCGTCTACCTTGCCAACGATCACTTCTACGACGGCGTCACGTTCTTCCGCGTCATCACGGACAAGGATGGCAGTCTCGCGTTTGCGCAGGCCGGAGATCCGACTGGAACAGGCTCAGGTGGCCCCGGCTACGATCTGCCGGTCGAGAAGACGACGGGTTCGGTCAACGAAGGCGTGCTCGTCATGGCGAAGCCGCAGGCGGCAGGCACGGCCAATAACGGAAGCCAGTTCTTCTTCGCACTGAAGGCCGTACCGACGCTTGACGGCAAGAACACGGTGTTCGGCTCCGTGACCCAGGGGCTCGACATCCTGAAGAGCCTGACGCCCCGCGATCCGCAGACGCAGCAGAACCCGGAGCCGGGCACGCGGATCCAGTCGATCACAATCACGGAGTCGTAAAACCAGCCGTACTTCGAACACAAAGCAAAAGGCCGCCGATTGCTCGGCGGCCTTTTGCCGTTGGAGGAGGAGGCTGTCTAGCGAATTCAGCAACCAAAAAAGGGGAACAAAAACGACTGAAGGTAACCTTCAGTCGGTCGCACCTTCTCCCTCTTATGCCTACGGGGTTAGCTGACGGGTTCGGCTCAAAGGAGTTCGCCTACGCACTTTTATGTGCGATTCACCCCGGAACTTTGTGGTTCCCCCGCCTCGCAAATCAGTGCGAGTTCGGCTGTATTCGGTTGTGCCTCAGGCTATCGGGTGCGGGTCGAAAAGTCAACCCAAACGCGGCCCTCGCGAGCTTCAGAACGCCTTCACAATGGACAAGAATCTGTGATCAACCGAACGCCCGGATGTGGGCGCAAACTTGACCCCGTCTTGGCTCTGGCTTCCGTTGCCCGTATGATCATTTTGGCTCTGACGAAATAGCCTTGGAGGCACAACATGGAATTCAACGACTCCCCCGAAGAAGCCGCGTGGCGAACCGAAGTACACGACTTCTTGGAGAAGGAGTTCCCGCCCGAATTCCGCGGCCGCGGGCCGCGCCGTGGACCAGCAGCGGCCGCTGCCAGCGAAGGCGAGGGCCCTTCCGAGGGTGAGGGTCTGTTCCGCGGTCCGAACGAAGGCGACCCCATGAAGCGCTGGCGTACAGCGCTCACGTCGCGCGGATGGGTCGCGCCCGCATGGCCGAAAGAGTACGGCGGCGCCGGCCTCGATACGAAGAAACAGTTCATCATGAACGAGGAGTTCGCCGAGTTCGGCGCGATGAACGTCGGCGGCTTCGGTGTCATGATGTTCGGCCCTACGCTCATCGTGCATGGCACCGACGACCAGAAGAAGGAACACCTGCCGGGCATCCTCAATGGAAGCACGCAGTGGTGCCAGGGATGGTCCGAGCCCAACGCCGGCTCCGACGTAGCATCGGTGCAGACACGCGCCATCCGCGACGGCGACGATTACGTGATCAACGGGCAAAAGATATGGACGACTGGCGCGCAGTTCGCAGACATGATGTACATGCTCGCGCGCACCGACCCCGACGCGCCGAAGCACCGCGGCATCAGCTACTTCATGCTCGACATGAAGGCCCCAGGCGTCACCGTGCGCCCACTGATGACCATGGCCGGCAGCGCCGTCTTCAACGAGGTCTTCTTCGAGAACGTACGCGTCCCGGCGCGCAACCGCCTTGGCGAGGAGAACCGCGGCTGGTACATCGGCACGACGACGCTCGACTTCGAGCGATCCTCGATCGGCTCGGCCGTCGGCATCCGTAAGCAGCTCGAAGGAATCATCCGCTTCTCGAAGGAGCACCCCGAACTGTCGGTCGGCTCCGGCAAGCACGCGACGCAGATCGCGCTCGCAGATCGCTGGATCGAGGCGCTCGTCGCGCGGATGATGTCGTACCGCGTCGTCAGCATGCAGAACGCCGGCCTCATCCCGAACCACGAAGCATCGATGTGCAAGCTCTTCACCTCGGAGATGGGCCAGAAGATCGCGGCGCTCGGCATGAAGCTCACGGGCATGTACGGCACGATCCTCGGCGGCGCTCCGCAGTACTCGGCAGCCGGCCGTTTCGGTACCGGCTACATCGCCGCCGTGTCGTCGACCATCGCCGGCGGCACGAGCGAAATCCAGCGCAACATCATGGCCCAGCGCGGCCTCGGCCTCCCGCGCGACTGAGTTGAATTGTGTAACGATTTGGCGGAGCGCGGCAAAGAGGCCGCGCTCCTTTGGTTGTGGACGGCATGCCAATTCGCGTGTTCATCAGTTACGAGACAGCCACCGGCACCAGTCTCGCCTCAACCGCGCACGGCACTCTCAGTCGCGGCCGCGTTGAGGCGTGGGTATGGCATCTGCACCATCGCTCTGGATCCTATACTTTCGACGAGATCGCGGAGCGGATCGCCGACGCCGACTTTGTCTTGTTCATTTGCAGTTCCGGGACGAAGCAATCCAACGGACAACGATTTGAGATCAATACTGCTCTCGCCCTCGCGAAGCGGATTTGGGTAATAGCGACAGACAAGGCGTTCGTGCCGCCAGCGCTTGTCGGATTCAATTACGATGGTGCACCCTCTGGGGACGTCGAATTCGCTTGCGACTATTGGCTGACACAATTGCAGAACGGATTCAAGGAATGGCCCACGCTCGAAAGGACGACCGACGATGAATCCGCGTGACCAGCAGATCGCGGAGTTGGCGACTCGAACGAGTCATCTCGATTCCGAACGGCTCGCGTCCTTCTATGCGAAAATCCGAACTGCCTATGACACAGCATCGGTCATCGACCGACTCGCCACGATCGACGCAATCGACGACAGAGACCCATCGGACTTTCGGGTGCTGCTAACTCAGGAACTTAGGCGCATCGGGGAATTCAACGCCGCCGATGTGCATTGGGATATGTATTGCGAGGAACTCGGGCGATCCCTCGCTTCGGCCGAGAGAGCTTACGTTTTTGAGATCTTGGGAGAGCAGGTACCAGCGGACGTTGGCGCTCGGACTGACTACGACGAGATCCTGAACGTCATCGACGAGATCGACTCCAACGGCTTCAGGGCCGATGTCGTCATCGTCCCGACATCTGGGATGCCCGGCTTCACAAGAGCGATGATGTCCTCGATAGAGTGGTCCGATGACGGGCGAAGCTACCTCCGGTACTTCAATCGACGTCTGGAGTTGAGTTATTCAAATCGTGCCGCCCCGATGGACAGATTCTTTGTATTCGACAGTTCAGCGGCTGTATGGCACGTGAAGTTGGATCCTGTAACGCATAGCAGGATCACAGTCGCAATTGGTGAACAGACAGTGCCTACCCCAGGCGTACTTTGGCTACTGGAGACAATCGCGAAAGTCGAACTTACGGACCTACGCGCGTTTCGATCCTTTGAGCGCATCACTCCAGGAGCGAGCGAGACCAGCTAGGCACCTCGCGCAACGGACCTTTTCACAGGCAACTGCGACTGCCACCTTCGCGCTCTTGCGGATCGTCACTGCCCCCGCGGGTGCTGGCGCGCGCCGGGCATCCCGGACGTTACCGGCAGCGTGATCGGTGGGTCGACGACGCGGCGCGTATCGCCGAGCGTGATGCCCATCACGACGCCGGCGGCCTCGTCGTCGCGGATCAGGTCGTAGACCGCCTCCGCGATCTCTTCCGCCGCCAGCATCGGCATAGCATTGAGCTGCTTCTCCATGGCGTCGCGCGCTTCACCCTGCAGGTTGCCGATGCCCGATGCGACGAGCGGCGTGCGGACGACGGCGGGGCAGACGCAGTTGACGCGGATGTTCATCTCGGCCTTGAGGTTGATCAGCGCGCGCGTCAGCCCAACAACGCCGTGCTTCGCCGCGGCGTACACCGGATCCTGCTGGAAGCCGAACAGCCCCGCCAGCGATGCGGTTGAGATGATGACGCCACCACCGCGGGCCTTCAGCATCGGGATCGCCTGGCGCGTACCCTCGATGACGGCGCACAG
>JANXYW010000236.1 GCA_025355835.1 Chloroflexota bacterium | reverse complement strand
CTTCGTCCTCCCCCGGATCCTGGTTCGGCTAGGGCTTGCGCCCGTCGCCTACTTTAAACTTCCGGGCTCGTCCACCGGGCCGCGCTTAGCTACTCGGGACTCTTCTACGATAATCCTGGCCAGGAAATCTGTCAATCGGTTTTCAGCGATCTTTCCATTGATGTTCGCGCATAACGAATTGTCAGCCATCGATGGTTGACGGTTACGCCCCCTTATGATCGAGACACAGGTTCGGGGAGGCCGGATCGTCGGGCCTCAGACGCTAGACTGCTCGCGTGAACAAGACACGCGTTGACCGTGCCGATGGCCGCTACATCTACTTCTACGCGTTCGAGGCGCCCGCGCCCGTGGTTCTGGCAGTGGACGAACAGATGCGCGGCGATGCCCGCATCGAACTGCGCTGGAATGCGCTGCTCGGCGAATACGTCATCGTTTCGACCGCACGACAAGGCCGGACGTTCCTTCCTCCCGCCGAGTACTGCCCGCTCTGCCCAACCGTTGGCGTCGATGCCTTCGCGACCGAGTTGCCATCGCCTTCGTACGAAATCGCCGTCTTCGAAAATCGATTCCCGAGCTTTCGGCCGGACGCGCCTGCAGTAACCGACGAAGCTGCGTTGCACGGCCGGTCGTCCGCCAACGGTGTTTGCGAGGTCATCGTCTACTCCCCGGAGCACGATGCCACGCTCGGGTCCCTGGGTGCGAAGCAGGTTCGCCGGCTCGTCGACGTCTGGGCCGATCGCTACGCCGAGCTCGCCGCGAGGCCGGAGGTGCGCTACGTGTTCATGTTCGAGAATCGTGGCAAGGAGATCGGCGTTACCCTCACACACCCGCACGGCCAGATCTATGCGTTTCCGTTCATACCGCCGCATGTCGAGCTTGAGCATGCCCAGTCCGAGCGATGGTGGACCGCAGTGCGGCGGTGTCTGGCCTGCGACCTCGTCGCCGATGAGCTTGCGTCAGGCGAACGCATTGTCGCGGTTGCGCAAGGATTCGTCGCGTACGTGCCGTTCGCGGCGCGTCTGCCGTACGAGGTGCATGTGGCCGCAACGGCACATCGCGAGTCGCTGCTCGACCTGACGGATGGCGAGCGCGACGGCCTCGCCGAGCTGCTCCGCGTGATCCAGGCGAAGTACGACAATCTGTGGGGCTTCCCGATGCCGTACACGATGTCGATGCACCAGCGCGGCACAGACGGCGTCGAGCGCCCGGGCGACCACCTGCACATCGAGTTCATGCCGCCGTATCGCACCAAAGACAAGCTCAAGTATCTCGCCGGCGTCGAGACCGGCGCTGGCACATACATCAACGACACCGCGCCGGAAGAGAAGGCGGCAAAACTGCGCGTGGCGGAACCACGGACATGACCTCATCCGTGACAGCCTCCTGTCTCGCAGCCGTCACGTCATCCAAGCCTCCTCTCCACATCGTGGAGAGGAGGTGGCCGAAGGCCGGAGGTGAGGTGCTCGTGCCATGACAGACTTCATGGACCGGCCACAATCACACGAACAGCGTATCGACGTACTCATCGCCGAGTTCGAACGTCAATTCAAGCGCCGACCCGAAGGCATCGCCGAAGCGCCGGGCCGCGTGAACTTGATCGGCGAGCACGTCGACTACAACGACGGCCTCGTGCTGCCGTTTGCGATCGATCGCAGCACGATGGTCGCTTGGTCTCGGACGACGCAGCGCTCACTCTGCGAAGTTCGTTCCTTGGACTACGATAAGGAATGTTTGCTCGAACCTACGGCGTTTGACGTGTTGGGTAGAGAGACGCTCTATCAGGATTGGGCGGCATATCCGCAAGCCGTTTTGTTTGCCCTGCACGATGACGGGAATCGGACACGCGGATTCCAACTCACCATTGCGGGTGATGTCCCGCAAGGCGCTGGCCTTTCGTCCTCGGCTGCGCTCGAAGTCGCCGTCGCGGGTGCGTTTCGCGACGCATTCGATTTGGAGCTCAACGATGTAGCACTCGCGCAGCTCTGCCAACGCGCAGAGAACGAATACGTCGGAGTGCAGTGCGGCATCATGGATCAATTCGCGTCGGCGCTCTCCGTGCGGGACCACGCGCTGCTGATCGATTGTCGATCGCTGGCGCACGAGGCCGTGCCGCTGCGGCTCGATGCCGCCGGCCTCACGATCGTGATCGCGAACAGCGCCGTCAGTCGCGAACTCGCGGGCAGCGCGTACAACGATCGGCGACGCGAGTGCGAGGTAGCCGTTGCTGATCTGCGCTCGCGTCTCGTTCGGCCGGAGCTGGCGTC
>JANXYW010000315.1 GCA_025355835.1 Chloroflexota bacterium | reverse complement strand
AGATCCGCGTACGTCTCGCGGCGGCGGACGAGTTTCGCCTTGCCGTCTTGAACAGCGATCACGGCGGGCTTCAGCGCCATGTTGTAGTTGCTGGCCATCGACAGGCAGTACGCGCCCGATGTCGGCAGCGCGATGACGTCGCCGGGATGTGTCGCGGGCAGGCGCGCGTCTTTCACCAGGATGTCTCCGGACTCGCAGTACTTGCCGGCGATCGTGACGGTCTCGATCGGCTCGTCGTCGGCGCGATTGACCACGACCGCTTCGTACTTCGCGTCATAGATTGCGGGGCGGATGTTGTCGGCCATGCCGCCGTCTACGGACACCCACGTCCTTAGTCCTTCGACGTCTTTGCGTGCGCCGACCGTGTACAGCGCGACGCCCGCGCGCGCGACGAGCGATCGACCAGGCTCGACGAACAGTCGTGGGAGCGGCACCTTGTGCTCGGCGCAGCGGCGCTTGAACGACGAAACGATCTCTTCGGCGTAGATGTTGATGTCCGGCGCGGGCTTCTCGCGCACGTACTGCGACGCGAATCCGCCGCCGGGGCTGTACTCGCGCAGCCGCAGGCCGTGCTTGCGCGTCATCTCCGCTGCGAATGACAGCATCACGTCGTTCGCCTCATCGTATGGCTCGACGGTGAACAGCGGCGACCCGAGGTGGCAGTGCAGTCCGACGAGATCGACGCCGGTCATGCGCTGTGCGTCTGCGACGGCTTGTTCGGCCGCACCGGTGCTGATTGGCATTCCGAACTTACTATCGAGCGTGCCCGTCGTCGTTTTGGCATGCGTGTGTGGATCGACGCCCGGCGATAGGCGGAAGATGATCGGTTGGACGATGCCCATCGCGCGGGCGATGCCGTCCACCAACTCCAACTCGTAGAAGTTGTCGACGATGATGCGGCCGATGCCCGCTTCCAGCGCCTCGCGCAGCTCGCCTTCGCCCTTGTTGTTGCCGTGGAAGTGGCAGCGCGCCGCCGGGAATCCCGCCGCCAGCGCAACCGCAAGCTCGCCGCCGGAAACGATGTCCAGCCCGATGCCTTCGTCGCGGGCGATGCTCGCCATGAAGCGGCTGAGGTACGCCTTCGACGCGTACGTGACCTCCGTATCGGCGTAGCGCGATGTGAACGCCTGCACGTACTCGCGGCAGGTTGTCCGCAGCTCGGCCTCATCGAAGACATAGAGCGGCGACCCGAACTCGCGCGTCAGCTCCTGCGCGTCGAGGCCGCCGATGCTGAGCCGGCCGTTGCGCACCACCGTCGTGCGCGGAAAGATCGATGTGTACGCTGGATCGAACATGGTGCTTGAGTATAGGCGTCGTCGATTCGACGAAAAAGCCGTCGCGTGCGGCCACGCGCACGGCTCGCTACGATGCGGCGATGGCTACGGAATCGAAGACCAGCGCACCGGCCACGCGACCGCGCCGCGAGGCCCAGCCCGAGCGGGAGCTGACAACGTCGGTCGACCTCTGCGACGCGCGTGGCAACCTCAACCCGGCCGCGATCGGCTGGTCGCGGCAGCCGCTGCACAACTGCAACGTCAGCGGACACACGCCGCGCAAGAAGCGCTGGAACTACTGGTGCCTCAACACCGACAAGCTGCTCTTTTCGGCGACGATCGCTGACGTGGATCACTATGTGCTGGCGTTTGTCTATCTGTTCGATCTCGAAACGCGCCGTCTGATCGAGCGCACCGCGATCCTGCCGCCGGGCGCGATCGATCTGCCGCCGCATGTCCGCGCCGATGCCGTGTTCGAGCAAGGCGGGCGGCGCGTTGCGTTCACCGAAGAGAAGCGCGGCACGCGGATCGCCGTCACGTGGCCGGACTTTGGTGGCGCGCCGCTGGCCGTCGATCTGCTCGTCGAGCGCGCGCCATCGCACGAGACGATGAACGTCGTCATTCCGTGGAGCCGCGAGCGCTTCCAGTTCACTTCGAAGCAGAACTGCCTGCCCGTCGCCGGCACGATCCTGCTCGGCAACGACACGACAAAGCTCGCGCGCAGCGACCGCGCGTACGCGTGCCTCGATTTCGGACGCGGCGTGTGGAAGTACCGCACGGCGTGGAACTGGGGATCTGCATCGGCGATGCTGCCTGATGGCCGTGCGCTCGGTTTGCAGCTCGGCGCCAAGTGGACCGACGGTACCGGCATGACGGAGAACGCGATCTTCCTCGATGGGCGCATCAGCAAGCTCAGCGAGGACATTCCGTTCGTCTACGACGAGCACGACTTCATGAGGCCGTGGCGCATCAAGGCGAGATCGAACCGCGTTGATCTGCGCTTCACGCCGTTCCACGAGCGCGTCGCGAAGGCGAAGACCGGGCTGCTTTCGTCGGCAGTGCACCAGCTCTTCGGCCACTACGACGGCACGGTGACGACCGACGCTGGCGAGCGCATCGCCGTCGAGCACGTGTTCGGATGGATCGAGGAGCACAAGGCGCGTTGGTAGGGCGTGGCGTTTCGCGGCGAAGTCTCGCACGCGGCGGGTATCTGCATGACGCTACGTGATTCTACGTCGGTCCGGCTTTGCCGGACACACAGCCGGGACGGCTATGCCACACGCTTCGCGTCTCCGTACGAGGGAGAAGCCGAGATTCGGAGACTGCGGGCTGGAAGGCCGCGCTACGAATGCGTTCACGTGCCTACGGCGGCGGCGGAGCGAGATGCGCAACCGCCGCATCGAGCTGAGGATCGCGGCCGTTGGAGATGTCGTCTTGTGTGCGCGCGACGGCCTGATCGGGCACGACCCCCGCGCCGTTCAATTCGCGCCCGGTGATCGGCCCGAGGTTGACGTGCGTCGTCACGGCCAGCGATGAGCCGTCACCGAGCGGCGCGACGTCGGTGAAGCCGACGCAGCCATTCGTCGTCGAGCCGATGACGTACGCGGCGCCGTACTCCTGCAGCGCCGCCGCGAAGATCTCTGCGACGGAACCGGTCCGATTGTTCGCTAGCAGCACGGTGGGCTTTTCGAGCGGCAGCACGTCGCCCGCGACGGATTCTTCTTCGAGTTTGCCGTCGCGGCCCTTGTCTCGGACGGCCACACCATCCTTCACGAACAATCCGATCGCCGGCGTATCGAGTCGTCCGCCCGGGTTGCCACGGACGTCGATGATGTACGACGTTGCGCCCTGCGCGTCGAGCGTCGCGAGCGTCGCACGCAGCGATGTCGCGATACCGCCATCGATGAAGTTGCGGACCCGGACATAGCCGATGTGACCGTCGATCGGATGCGACTCGATGTTCTGCGGCACGACGCGCGATCGTACGGCCGATACGGCCACGGGCGACGCCGCGCCTGGACGCCGAAGCTTGAGGGACACCGCCGTACCCTCGTGCCCGTTGATCAGGTCGAACGCGCCAGCAGGGCCGAGCGTGCTCGCGTCGGCTCCGTCGATCGCCGTGATGCGGTCACCGACGAGGACGCGTGCGCGCGCCGCCGGGCTGCCGTCGATCACTTCGATCACCAGCGGCGGCACCCCTGACAGATCGACGCCGATCCCGACGGCTCCTTCGCCTGCGCGCGTATCGACGAGCGTGTCAGCTGCGACGGGGTTGAGGAAGTACGTGTGGCAATCCTGGAGCGTCGCGGCCATCCCCTTGATCGCGGCGTAGCGCAGCTTTGTCGCATCCGGCGCGCCCTTCGTGAGCTTGATG
Organism: Chloroflexota bacterium; assembly: GCA_025355835.1. Taxonomy (GTDB): domain Bacteria; phylum Chloroflexota; class Dehalococcoidia; order DSTF01; family JACRBR01; genus JANXYW01. The sequence goes on along the minus strand of JANXYW010000315.1, from coordinate 19,994 downwards.
TACGCAGCGCGGAACAACCCGATATCGCTGCCGCGATCGTCGCTGAAGGCGGGCTTCACCGGCAACGCAACGCCCTCTACGTCCGCTTCCGGCCCCAGCGATGTCCATGCGGCGTCTAACAGGCGCGACGAATGCACGGGCTCGATGTACTCATCCATGAGGCGCGCGAACGCCTGCTCGATGATCGCGATGCCGCCGTCCTTCAGCAACACCGCCAGATCGGGTGTGGGCGTCGCGATCGGGCCGGACGGTGTTGCTGTCGCGGCGGTTGGCGTCTCGGGCGCGATAGGCGGCGTCGGCGTGCGATGCGCCGTCGCGACGCCGCAGGCGCCCAGCGCGAGCGCGAGCAGGAGCGCCGCGAGCGCAGATCGGAGATGCAGCGAGGGTTGCGTGGGATGCTGATTCATGAAGCTGTATCAGCGGCAGTGTACCGAATCGATCCTAGGACTTCGTTGAGCGCGCGACATCAGCCGCGATTCCGCGGCGCACCCACGCATCGCGATCGCGAATGTCGCGATCGCACGCGAGGCGGGTGAGCCACAGGCCCGGCCGCGCGCAGTCTGGCGCGGGAGCGCCATTCGCGAGCACACGCTTGGCCATCGCAATTGTTGCGATGATGGCGCATCCCGCGACGGCGGATGATGTTTGGCCGGCGATCGCCGCTGCGAAGGGCGTGGCGATGAGCGCGATTGCCACGAACTGCGGAATCGCGCGCAATGCAACGCCGACGAGCGCGATGATGATGAATGCCGCAAGCGCCCACGGCGCCAGCGCCAGCAGCACGCCGATCGTCTGGCCGACGCCGCGGCCGCCAGCGAATCGCAGCCACGGATTCCAATCGCTCGCGATGATCACGGCGACGCCTGCCGCTGCCTGGACGCCGTCGCTCTGACCTGTCGCCTTCGCGATCAGCACCGCCGCGAGGCCCTGCCCGATCTGCGCGAGCCCCACGGGCACAACGAGGGGCTTCGATACGCTCTGCCACACATTCGACGCGCCCGCGTTGCCGCTGCCGACGTCGCGGATATCAACGCCGCGCGCGATGCGGCCTGCGAGGTACGCGACGGGTATCGATCCGATGACGTACGCCGCGGCGATCACCGAGATGGCTACGAGCATGGACGCGCAGCGACTGGCATGGGTGTTGTTGTTCGACTATCGCGCAACGGATGTCTTCCTGGGTGGCTCAGCCCGGCTTCGGCGCCAGCTCGGCAGCGGCGATCGCGATCATCTTCGCAGCCGCCGTGGTGCTGATCTGGCCGCCGTTGATCGCGAGGTCGTACAGGTGCGGGTTGTTGAACTCCATCTTGAAGTAGCGCAGATGAAACGCCCGCCGATTCGCATCGCTCTTGTCGATGCGCCGTTCGGCATCCGGGCGGGTCATGCCTTCGTTCTTGATGAGGCTGTCGATGCGCCATTCTTTGGACGCGGCGACATACACGTGACGCGTGTCCGGGTCGCTGTGCAAGATCGCCTGCGATCCGCGACCCAGCAGCACAACGTTGCCGCGGGCGGCCACGCCCTTGATCACGGATGTCAGCGTCTTGATGTAGCGATCCTCGTCCAGCTGCCCGCCGCCGCCGCTGGGCAGCTCCGCCGCCTCGCCGTAGGTGCGCGCCAAGACCGTTTCGAGCCCCATGCCGCCGCCGCTTATCGGATCGAACGTACCCACCGCCGCCGATCGCTCCATCAGCGAGTTGAGGACGGATGCCAGGCGCTCGCCGATGCTGGTCGTGCGTTCGTCGCGCTGCTCCATCGCCGCGACGGTTACGCCCAACTCTCGTGCCGCTTCGACGAGAATCATCTGGTCGACGAACTCGATGCCGAGTTCCGCCGCCGCCGCAAGCGCGATCTCGCGCGCCCCACTGGCCAAGTACCCCGAAACGGTGATAACGGGCATGGAGTGCCCCTCCGTGCGGCACAACGCTCTTCGACCCAATTGCCGCACGTCCATTGTAGTCGGCCCGTCAAGCCCGTGTTGGAGACGGGAGGCGAGAGGCGAGGAGCGGGAGGCGAGAGGCGAGATCGGGCGATGCGCGATGTAGGACAGCCGCCCCCGGCTGTTGGACGGGATCCGCGCCTGCAACCGAAGTCCGATGATGAGATCACATCGCCGCAAACCGTAGCGTGGGCTTTCCAGCCCGCGCGCTGCTCGTTTCGCGACTGCACTAACCGGTGTAGGACAGCCGCCTCGGTTGTGAATCCGGCGAAGCCGGATCATCGCCGTGCGAGATTCGCCGCGAAGTCGATGTCCCGTCGTGAGTGCAATTCCCGTCCAACAGCCGAGGGCGGCTGTCCTACATCGTGAATCGCGGCTAGACGCGCAGCGTCTCCTTACGAACGCAAAGGCGCCCGCCATATCGGCGGGCGTCTCGAATGACTGTGCTGCGTGACGAACTTAGACGGGCGTGACTTCGCGGCGCTCCGTGCGGTTCAATGGGATGCTCGCATCGACGTTATGCGGGTACTCGAGGCCGCGTTCGAGCTTGTGGACGCGCGTGCTCTTGAGCGCGAACGCATCGACGATCTTGTCGATCGCCGGGATCTCATCGAAGCCCTTGCAGGAGAAGATGTCCACCCACACCTGGCCGTGCTCCGGAAACGTGTGGACGGCGATGTGGCTCTCGGCGATGAGGACGAAGCCCGAAACGCCCCAGTCCTCCGGCTTGACGCCCGCATATTCGAAGACGTTCGGTATAGAAATCTTCGTCATCCCGATTTCGTCCGGGTAGCGGTCGAGAAGGTTGCGGACCAGCTCAAGGTTGCCGAGCTGCGCGGGGTTTCCGCCGAACCCATCGATCGTAACGTGCATTCTCGTTTCCTCTCTGACCCCGTGGTGTGCGGGGCGGAATGCCCGGGACGAAACCCGGTACGCTAGGTGAAGCCAGGTTTGTTGCTGTCCATCTCTCTCTTTGACAACGCAAAAGGCCCCCGGCAGGATCCGCCTTTATGTCGCGGATGCTGCCAGCCAGGCCCTGGGTCGTCTCTCCTGTAGAGCGCTGTGGCCAACTCGTGTACTCGCGGTCTTTCGGACACGCAGGAGGGATCATAACAGCGTCCGCAGCGCTTCGCAATACGGGCGCTCCGAAGAGTCAGCGCGCTCTGTCAACACGACATAACAGTCGTCTGAGCGCCGATTAACACAATGTTCATGTTCGAGGCCGATTGCGCCAAATTAGCTGTGATACGATTAAAACGGTCTATGGAAGCCATTGGTGTACCGAATATGTCAGTGAGCATCCCATCGGAACGCAGCGCAGCCGCTGCTGCCCAAACAAGGAGCCCCCGCCCATGAGCAGCAAAGCCACCGGACTCAAAGGCGTCGTCCTCGACGAGACGCGCATCGCGCTGATCGATGGCGACGAGGGCAAACTCGTTTACCGCGGCTACAACATCCACGACCTGGCGCCGCACGCCTCGTTCGAGGAGGTGTGCTACCTGCTGCTGTGCGGCTCGCTGCCGGACGGGGGCCAGCTCAGCGCGTTCGATGCGCAGCTGAGGGCGTCGCGGGCCATCCCGCAGCCTGTGATCGAGATCATCGAGCGGCTGAAGGCGGCGCATCCGATGGATGTGCTGCGCACCGCCGTCTCCGCCACCGTCGCGCTCGACGAAAGCAGTGACGACGCGACGATCGAAGTTGCGCTGCCCGCAGGCATCCGCCTGATCGCGCAGGCCGCGACGATCGTCGCGGCGATGCACCGGCTGCGCAACGGACTCGAGCCGGTCGCACCGCGCGACGATCTGGGTCACGCGGCGAACTTCCTCTACATGATGTTTGGCCATGAGCCGTCGGTCGAAGACGCGAAGATCATCGATCTGGATCTCGTGCTGCACGCGGAACACAGCTCCAACGCATCGACATTCGCCGCGCGCGTCGCGGCCGGCACCGCTGCAGATATCGGCTCCGCGATCGTCGCCGCTATCGCGACGCTGAAGGGCCCGCTGCACGGCGGCGCCGCCGAAGCGGTGCAGAAGACCGTCGAGGAGATCGGCGATCCCGATCGCGCGGTCGAGTACATCAAGGACAAGATCGAAGCCGGTGAAAAAGTCATGGGCTTCGGGCACCGCGTCTACAAGAACGAAGACCCGCGCGGCCAGGAGCTGAAGGGCATCGCGCGCGACCTCGGCCACAAACGCGGCAACGACCGCTGGTTCCAGATCCTGCAGCAGGTCGAGACGGCGATGGAGCCGTACCGCGCGAAAGGCATCTACCCGAACGTCGATTTCTATGCCGGCGCCGTCTACTCGCTGCTTGGCATCCCGGAGGAGCAGTTCATCCCGATGTTCGTCGTCGGCCGCATGCCCGGCTGGGTCGCGCACGTGCTCGAGCAGTACGAAGACAACGTCCTCATCCGCCCGCTGCTGGAGTACACCGGCCCCCGCCACCTCCGCTACAAGCCCATCGCCGAGCGCTAGCGGCGACGGGTTCACCGCAGAGCCGCAGAGCCGCAGAGATCGCTGATGTTGTTGGTTGTAGGGGCACGGCGCGCCGTGCCCCCTTTTTGTTACGCCGACATACGCACCGATCTATGCACAAAGGGAATGGAGCGCGGGCGCCCCGCCCGTCCACGCGCGGTTCGGGGCGAACGGCGCGAAACACCAATAGATGTCCGCATTCGAATGAGGGCACGCCACCGCGTGCCCCTACAATTCGATCCTCCGCGTTCTCCGCGCCTCCGTGGTGACGATCTGCGCGCCGTGGTCGGTGAAGGATCTCACGGCCCACGTCATTGGCGACGATCTCGGCGTCGTCTGGCGCGGACGTGACGGCTTCATTGGTGCCGATTCGTACGGCGCGCTCGTCGCTGCGATCAACGAACAGAACGAGCAGTGGGTGCGCGCCATGGGGCGTCTGAGCCCGGGCGTGATCATCATCGAAGAGGCTATTCGTTGCGCAGGCCCATACGTAGAGTCGGGTTATCTGGACGCTGCGACTGCTGACAGTTACGTGTTTGGCATCCTGCGGCGCGTGAGTCGCGAGAGAGCTAAATCGCAATCCAAATAGCAACCTAAACGGGCAACCACGCCCCAACCGCGCGCAGCGACGCCTGCACCGCACCGACATCCACCGCCTGCACCGACGATGCGGCGCGCAGCGCATGCACGGCTGCGATGCCTGCGGCTTCGCCTGTGGCGAACGCGGGCGGGATCTCTTTTGTGGCGTGGTGGGCGCGGTGATCTACGCTGATGCAGCGGCCCGCTACCAGCAGGTTCGACACGTGCTGCGGGAGCACGCTGCGGTACGGGATGTGGTAGACGGCGCCGTACTTCGTCCAGTGGCCGGTCGATGCGATCGTATCTTCGAAGACGCGGCCGGCGTCGTCGCGCGTCAGCGTGTATGCGCCGTCGAGGCGGCGTGACTCCGTAATGCCGAGCGTTAGCGCCACGTCGGTGAGGTACGCGTCCTCGAAGCCTGGCACCTGCGCGCGCAGCCGGTCGACCTCATCCATCACCATCCGCCGGCACTCGACCTCGGCGAACGTCAGATCGTCCGGATCCGTTGCGTCGATGCGACGCTCGATGCGCTCAGCCGCGCCCCACGGCATCAGCACCTGGCCGGGCTTCACCGTGCGGAAGAAGAAGCCGCCGCGCGCTGCCTGCGCGGCATCGACGTCACGCACGCCCGACATGCGGAACCACAGCCACGGATGGATCTGCTCCTTCTCGGCGCGCTCGCCCGCCATCGTGAACACGTCGCCGTCGCCCGTCGCGTCGATGATGTATTGCGCGCGCACCGCCTGGCGCCCCGCCTTCGACGTAAAGACGACATGGGTGATTGGTCGTCGGTCGTCGGTCGTCGGTCGTCGGGTGTCGCCGGCGGCTGATGCGCCATCGACGATTACATCGCTTGCCCAGCGGTGGTACATGAGGCGAACCTTCGCCTCGGCGACCCACGTGTTCGCGACGAACTTGAACTCCTCCGGGTCGTACGCCACCGAGTACCGCACGCGATGCGGCCCCGATCCCCAGACGAGGCCCCAGCGGCGGTACTTCTCGACGAGCGCCTCGTCGTAGTTGCCCCACTCTTCCTGCGGCGGCGAGAAGCATGCGCCGCGCGCGGCGAGTCGCTCGACCATCTCCTGACACTGACCGGCGATGATCTGGTTGCCATCCCCGTCGTCGAGCGTGAGCAGCAGCACGATCAACCCGCCCGACGCCAGTCCGCCGAGATAGCCGTAGCGTTCGACCAGCACGACATCGGCGCCTTGCCGCGCCGCCGCGATCGCCGCCGACATGCCCGCGGCGCCGCCGCCCACCACCAGCACATCGCACTCGGCGATGACGGGCACGCGCTGCTCCGGCAAAGTGATGAAGTCGGCCATGGCGTGATCGTAGCGCCGGGCGGCGGAAGCGGGAAGCGGGTTTGTTGGAAGCGAGAGATGAGAGGCGAGAGGCGAGAATCTCATGTCGGAGAGAAGTACCCGCGGAGCTTCAGCTCCGCCGAATGTTGTGCTAGCGATCCCTTCGGATTGCAGCGACGATGTGCGAAACGACCGTGCCCAATTGCAATCGTGCGCATCGTCAGGGTTTCCCGACCCCAAGAGAAGGCGCCTGCGCGTATCGCATCAGGGTTTCACCCGTTAACCCGCACGCAACCGAACCCGTATCGTGAACCTGTCTCATGAGACGGGAACCATCGGTTCAAGGAGGTTATCCATGAAGAAACTCGTCGTGCTGGTCGGATTCGCCGCAGCCGTCTACGGGGCGAAGAAGATGTTCCTCGACAAGGAAGAGGAGCAGGCCAGCCAGCCCTACGGAGCAACGGAGTACGGCGCGAACGGATACGCCGCTCCTCAGCCGCAGGGCTAACCAGGGAAGTAGACGACAGCTTGACTGACAGCGGAAATGCCCACGAAGGATTCGCGGGCATTTCTGTTTGTCCGGGAAGATCGGTTCACCGCAGAGCCGCAGAGTACGCGGAGAAGCGTTGTCTGGTTGGTATCGCAATAGCTTCGATCTCTTCGGCGAAGTTCGGTGGAGCGGCAGCGGGTCTACGTCGCGCTCTCAACGAATCCTCTGCGCTCTCTGCGGCTCTGCGGTGAAAATCAGATCGCGTCCTGCGCGGGCATCGCGCCCGAACGCAGCAGCGGCGTATCGAGTCCCGCCGGCACGATGACCGTGAGCGACTGTGGCCACACTTCGAAGCGCATCGGCGTCGAGCCCCAGCGCTCGCCGTCGAGCTGCACGGCCAAGCCTGCCGTTTCGATCTCGACTTCACGCGCTTTGATGTAGTCGATGTTCGACGAGCGTTCGTGACGCTTCAGCAGCACGCGTACGCCATCGATCACGGTGCGCCACGGCCCGCCGCGGTGCATGATCCCGACATCGAACAGCCCGTCGTCAGCCTCGGCGCGGAACATGATGTTCGTGATGCCGCCGTACGAGCGCGTATTGCTCACGAGCAGCCAGTGCGCGTGCATATCCGAAACGGAGCCATCGATCCGTACGCGCGCCATGCGATCCCTCGTGCGGAAGATCGCCGCGACGCCCGTAACGACGTACGCGAGCGGCCCGATCAGCCGCTTGAGCCGGCGGCTGACGCCCGGCACAACTTCGGCGTCGAATCCGATGCCCGCCATCAGCAAGAAGCAACGTCCGTCGGCGCGCCCCAGGTCGATGCGCCGCCGTTCGCCGCGTACGATCTGGCGCATCGCCTTCACGGAGTCGCGCTCCATGTGGATCTCGCCGGCCCACACGTTCGCGGTACCGCCGCGCAGCGTCGCGAGCGCGGCCGCCGTACCAGCGATGCCGTTGATGACTTCGTTGATCGTGCCGTCGCCGCCATTGACGATGATCACATCGACGCCGCTCGCCGCTGCCTCGCGCGCGATCTCCGTCGCGTGCCCCGACCGCTCCGTAGCCGCGACTGAAACGTCCCACCCCGCGTCGCGCGCGATGTTGAGCGCCACGTCGAGCTTTCGCTCGTCGAGGCTGCGGCCTGATGTTGGGTTGCGGATGACGACGCATGTGACCATGTGCGCGCATAGTAGGTGGCGGCGTACGGTGCGGCCAATGCCATGCCGAAAGCGAAAGTCTGCGCCCGCGCGGCGCGCAAGAGTACCCGCGGAGCTTCAGCTCCGCCGAATGCCGTGCTGAGCAGTGGCAGCGTTGATGGCAACGCGCGTTGTACGCGCACGACGCGGGCTGAATGCCCGCGCTCCGGAAGTTAGTTGGAGGAAGTACCCGCAGAGCTTCCGCTTCGCCGAATGCCGCGTTGAGCAGTGGCAGGGGTTGATGGGCGACGGCGTTGTGCCCGCACGACGCGGGCTGAATGCCCGCGCTCCGGAAGTTGGTTGTAGAAGTACCCGCGGAGCTTCAGCTCCGCCGAATGCCGCATCGGAGTAGCAGCAGTTGTCGAGCGACCGAAGAAGCTAAGAGCCAACCGCCAACTGCCAACAGCTATCCCGCTACTTCAACCCCTCGCTCGCGGCGCCGACGAGGATCGCCATGTTGCCGTCTGAGTTGCGCCCTTCGTGCATCAGCTGATGCGCTTCGCCGGTGCCCGAGAACGGGAACACGCGCGACAGGCACGGGTCGATCTTGCCGTCCAGGACCATCTGATTGAAGCCGTTCGCCTGCTCGTCGTTGGCGAAGTGCGAGCCTTGCAGGCGCTTCTGCCGCATCCAGAGATAGCGCAGATCGACATCGGCGTTGAAGCCGCTGGTGCCGGCGCAGATCACGACCATGCCGCCGTTGTCGACGAGGATCGTCGATGTCGGCACGGTGTCCTGCCCGGGGTGCTCGAAGACGATGCGCGGGCTGCGGCGTTCGCCGAGCACATCCCAGAACGCTTTGCCGAACGCACGCACGCCCTTGATCCATTCGTTGTACTTTGCGTCATCCGTCCAGTCGGGCATGCGGCCCCAGTGCGTGAAGTCTTTGCGGTTGAGGTAGCCGTGCGCGCCGAGTTTCTTGCAGTACTCGCCCTTCGCGTCGCTCGAAACGACAGCGATCGGAATGCCGCCCATCGCGCGCACGAGCTGGATCGCCATGGTGCCGAGTCCGCCCGCGCCGCCCCAAATGAGCACGACGTCATTCGGACGGACGTTGTGCGGCGTCCAGTTCGTCAGCATGCGGTACGCCGTCGCACCGACGAGCGTCGGCGCGGCAGCGGCTTCCCACGTCAGGTGCTTCGCCTTCGGCATGAGCTGATGCGCCCACACTTTCGTGAACTGCGCGAAGCTACCCCAGTTCGTCTCGTACCCCCAGATCCTGAACGATGGCGCGAACATCGGATCGTCCGCTGCCTTCACGTCAGCAGCCTCCGGATCCCACGCACCGCAGTGCACGACGACTTCGTCGCCGACCTTGACGTTGGTCACTTCCGCGCCGACGGCGTAGACAATGCCGGATGCGTCGCTGCCGCCGATGTGGAATCCCGTCGTATCGCCGCCCGCGGCACGTGTCTTGATCACGTCGACGGGCGAGCCGAGCGCAGCCCAGACGTTGTTGTAGTTGATGCCCGCCGCCATCACGTAGACCAGTGCTTCGCGCGGACCGATCTCCGGCACCGGCACGACCTCCGGCTGGAACGCGTCCTTCGGTTGACCGAAACGATCCTGGCGGATCGTCATCGCGTGCATCGTCGCCGGTACCTGGCCGAGTGGTGGCGCCTCGCCGAGCGCGTACAGATCTTTTGTTGCGATGCTCATCGTGTCCTCCGGAGTGGGCTCGGCGGCGCCCGGGTTCGGGCCGAGACTTGTACGCCAAGACTGAGTTTGCGCGTGTTGGGTCAGGATAGCGGCTGGTTCGGCGGAACGCAGCGCGCGCCGTCAGCTTCTCGACTTGCCATAACTGCGATGAGCGCATCTGTGAACAATTGCCGGATCTTGACACCGCTGTTACGATCCGTAGGTTGAACGGCTCAGCGTGGCCGATCATCTACAAGGAGGTGCGCCGAGACCATACCCGCTGGGCTCAGTCCCATCCCGCAAGTTGGAGCACGCGGGGCATCCCCGCCCCGTTCACAGGGAGGAATGTATGAATATCCGAAGCAGGGGATTCCTGCTCTTTGCCGGCCTGATGTCGATCATGCTCGTGGCTGCGGCCGCATGCAGCAGCGGCACCAGCAGCGGCGACAAAACGAAGACCGCGGCCGCGGGTGGCGGCAAGACACCCGCCGCCGGCGCGACAACCAGCACAGGCGGCGAACAGGCGCCCGCGGCCCAGCAGAAGATCACGATCCAGTCAGCTGAGCCTCAGTTCTACGACCCGCACCGCTCCAGCTTCGAGCAGGACATAGGTATCGAGCGGTTGCTGTTCCGCGGCCTGTACAACCTGACCGACGACGGCAAGGGCGGCGTCAAAGTCGAGCCCGGGCTGGCTGCAGCCGAGCCGAAGATCGCAGGCAACGTCTACACCGTCACGCTTAAGAGCGGCCTCAAGTGGTCAGACGGCAAGCCGCTGACGGCGCAGCACTTCGTAGACGGCGCAAAGCGCGGGTGCGATCCGGGAATCGCCGCGGACTACGGTTACATCTGGGGTCCGGGATACCTGGATCTCGTCGGCTGCGAAGCACTCCAGGCCAACAAGGATGCGGCGCAGAAGGAAGCCCTGCTGGCAAAGCTAGGCGCGCGCGCTGTCGACGACAAGACCGTCGAGTTCACGCTCACGAAGCCGAACCCACGCTTTACGACACTGATGGCGATCTGGGTGACCTTCCCAGCGCGGCTCGACGTGATCGCGGCGAAGGGCGACCAGTGGACTTTGCCCGGGAACATCGTGTCCAATGGCCCCTTTATCCTGAAGGACATGACTCCGAAGGATCACGCGACACTGATCCCCAATCCGAACTGGACTGGCAAGAAGCCGGCGCTGCAGCAAATCACAGTCAAGTTCATCGATGACCTGTCGGCGGCCTTCCGTTCGTACCAGTCGCATGAACTGGACATGACGCGCATCAGCGCAACGGACATTGCCGTCGCGAAGGCCGACTCGGCGCTCGCGAAGGAAGTGCTGGTGAACCCGACCGGCCGCATTTCGTCGGTTGAGATGAACACGCAGGCACCGTCGAAGGTACTGGGCGACCTCAACGTCCGTATCGCGCTGGCCCGCGCGGTTGACCGCGAGGCGCTCAACGAGGCCGTCTTCGACGGCACGAGCACGCCGGCCACCTACTGGGTCGTAAAGGGCATCAAGGGCCACCAGGGCAATGAGGCGTTTGACTCGATCATCGGCTTTAACGCCGACGCGGCGAGGAAAGCCCTTGCGGACGCTGGATATCCGGGCGGTGCAGGATTCCCCGAGTTGGGCATCGTCGTCAACACGCCTGAACGGAAAGCAGTGGCGGAGTTCCTGCAACAGTCCTACAAGTCGGTTCTGGGCATCAACATCCGGATCGACCAGGTGGACTCCCCGACGCGATCGGCGCGGTTTCAGAAGGAAGACTTTGAGCTCTTCATCGGTGGCTGGCAGATCGACTACCCGGACATCGAGAACACCCTGTTCGGTTTGTTCGAGACGGACGGCGGCAACAACCACTACAACTGCTCCAACCCGGACGTCGATGCGGCGTTGAAGATTGCGCTTGCGGCCACTTCGGAAGACGCCCGCATCAAGGCCTACCAGAATATGGAAACCGCGATCATCAAGAACGTCTGCGGTGTCGCGCCGCTCTACCAGGACTCGCTTCCGTTCATGGTGAATCGCAAGCTCGGCGGAGTCGTGCCCAACGGCTCGATCGACTCGGGCCTCCCGGGGAACTACTGTGTTGAGTGCTGGTTTGTGAAAGCGAGCTAGACGCTCGAGAGGGAGAATGAGCGCGGTGGCCGCCGCACTGTGCGGCGGTCACCGCCACATCCAATGCTGGGATACACGCTACGCCGAGTGCTGTGGATCATCCCGGTTCTTTGGGTGATCGCCACCCTTACGTTCTTTCTGATGCAAGCGGTTCCCGGCGGCCCATTCACGTCGGAGAAACAGCGGCCACCGGCGCTCGAAGAAGCTCTACAGGCGAAGTACGGTCTGAACGAGCCCCTGTGGCAGCAGTACGCGACCTACATGGGGAACATTGCACGAGGTGATCTCGGGATCTCGTTCGACGGCGACCGTCCGGTTTCCGGCATCATCCGCCACTCCGGCTTTATCTCCGCCCAGATCGCGATTCTCAGCTTCGTCGTGGCCGTGACGTTCGGCATCAGCCTCGGCACCATCTCCGCGCTCAACCACAATAAGCCGCTCGACTATGCCGGCGTCCTCTTCGCGACTGTGGGCGCGAGCGTGCCTAATTTCGTGCTGGCCGCGTTCCTGTCCATCATCTTTGGCGTCGAACTGGGGTGGCTGAAACTCCTCGGCTGGGGCGGTCCGCCGGAGATATCCGACATCTTCAACCCGTCCGCCTACCATCCGTCGAAGATGGTGTTGCCGGTCGTGGCGTTGACCGTGCTGCCCGCGGCATACATTGCGCGAGTGACGCGCGCTAGCGTGCTCGAGGTGCTGAGCCAGGACTACATCCGGACAGCGCGCGCGAAGGGCCTGAGCGAGTTCTGGGTCGTCATGCGCCACACGATCCGCAATGCGCTCATCCCGGTACTAACGGTCATCGGCCCGATCGCGGCAATTCTTGTGTCCGGCTCGTTCATTATCGAGTCGACATTCGGTATCCCTGGCCTGGGTCGAGAATCGATCACAGCCGTCCAGCGCCGCGACTATGGCCTGATCATGGGTACGACGCTGTTTTATGCACTCATCGTGGCCATCGCGAACCTGATCGTCGACGTTCTGTATGCGGTCGTCGATCCGCGAATCCGGTATCGCTGATGGCAACTCAAGACGCTGCGGTTGCCCCCCTCTTTGCCGACCACTCCGACGGTATAGTGCGCGGACATCGCGGCCTCTGGTCGGACGCGTGGCGGCGGATGCTTCAAAATAAGCTCGCCATGCTGGGGCTTGGCGCGCTCGCCACGATCCTTGTTATGTCGCTGGTCGCGACGCAGATGAATGTGGTGGAGCGCCATGCGCCGCATGACATCACGACAGCTAAGCAGCTCGGCCCGACGGGAGATCACTTTTTCGGAACGGATCAGCTGGGCCGTGACACGTGGGCGCGCACGCTCGAGGGTGTGCGTATCTCGCTCCAGATCGGACTCGGAACCCAGCTCGTAGTGCTGTCGCTCGGCCTCTTCTTCGGCGTGCTGGCAGCATTCGGCGGTAAGCTCACCGACAACCTCGTAATGCGTTTCACCGACATCATGTTCTCGTTCCCTGACCTCCTGTTCATAATCCTCCTCCGGGAGATCCTCAACGGACAGGGCATTAAGTTCCTGACCGGTACGATGGTCATGATACTGGCCATCGGCATGATAGCCTGGACCACGATCGCCCGTCTCGTGCGTGGGCAGATGCTATCGCTCGGCGAGCGAGACTTCGTGACTGCTGCTCGCGCGCTGGGGGCTACGCGCTGGCGCATTGTCACCACGCATATGCTGCCGAACACACTCGGTCCCGTCATTGTCGCCGTGACGTTCGGCATCCCCACCGCGATCTTCGCGGAGGCGGCGTTGAGCTTCCTCGGGCTAGGCATTCCGGCTCCTGCGGCGAGCCTCGGGACGCTGGTCGCCGACGGCAATCGCTTCGTCCAGGTCAACGTCTGGAACGTTGTCTTCCCTGCGGGCGCCATCGCGGTGCTGATGCTGAGCTTCACGTTCATCGGCGACGGGCTGCGCGACGCGCTCGATCCGCGGACGCGCGGGTAGGCGACTCTCCAACCGACCTCGCTCCGCGCTCTTCGCGGCTTCGCGGTGATGTTCCAAACTAGGCCGATGGTGGGCCGGGCGGTGGGCCTGAGGGATCGCTTTGCGCTGGTGGCGTGCCGCCTTCGCTCGCGCCGCCTTCTCCGCCGGGCCGACGCTGGCGTCCGCCACGACGGCCGCGCCGACGGCGCTTCGCGCCACCATCGCCAGGCGCGGCATCTGTACTGCCGCCCTCGGCTGCCGGGGCCGCCGCTGCGGCGGTCGCGTCGTGGTGCGCCGCAGTCGGCGCGTCCTCGCCCGGTGCGGACGTTTGCTGCTTCAGTGGCGCTTCGATCTCGCGCACCAGTTCGATCGGGCGTACGGTGAGGCCGTACTGCATCTGCAGGTCGACGACGGGCATCTCGACCACTTGGTGCTGGTCGGTGAGCCAGAGGCGTGCCACCTTCGTCATCAGGTTGACGCTGTTCACCTTCGCCTCGCCGACCGGGGTCGAGACCATCGAGCCGACCTTCGGCATCTGGCCGCGTAGCTCGCGATAGCCCTCGTACTCAAACGTCAAGCAGCAGTAGAGCCGGCCGCAGACGCCCGAAATCTTCTGCGGGTTCAGGGGCAGGTCCTGCTCCTTCGCCATCTTGATCGAAACCGACGGGAACGATGTCTGCCACGATGCGCAGCAGAGCCGCTGGCCGCACACGTCGTAGCCGTCCAGCATCTTGGCGCGATCGCGATCGCCCACCTGCAGCATCTGCACCTTCGTTCCGAAGGCGTCGGCAAGTTCGCGCGCCAGTGGCCGGAAGTCGATGCGGTCCTTCGTCGATGTGAAGTAGAACGTGATCTGCGATCCGTCGAGGTTGTATTCGCCCGACACGAGCTGCATATCGGTACCGTCGTCGGCGATCCGATGCTTGGCATAGCGCAACTGTTCGGTCGCCGTTTCCTTCAGCCGCTGCCGCTGCTCCAGATCCTCCTGCGTCGCGATGCGCTCGATCGGCTTCAGCGTTTCCTTGATGTCGCTCGCCAGTACCTGATCCGGCGATACGACGACACGCCCGATCTCTAGCCCGTGCGACGTGTCGACGACGACGTAGCTGCCGACGTCGAGCGAGTGCTCGCCCGCATCGAAGTAATAGACCTTGCCGGCTTCCTTGAATCGCACCCCGACGGGAACGCGCGCGTTGCTCATGTTGTCGCGCCCCGCACGTGGCGGGGCGATCCTTTCGTCTAGCGTCCGGCGAACCGCTGCGAGACCGCGTTCGACCGCAGCTCAGGCAGGGCCAGCATCATCGCTTCCAGCGCAAGTACAGGGCTGGCGTTCTCGGCCAGCTGCTGCCGGGTATCCGTGATCGCCCGCAGCGCCCGTACTGCCGCCGCAACGTCGCATTGTGACGCCAGCGTACGCAGCGTGTCCAATCGGTCGCGGTGCACCGCTCCATCCTCGCGGCGGGCATTGATGAGCAGAATGTCGCGCCACCACTCCTGCCACACCTCCAGCGTCGCCTGCACGCCGGCGCGATCCTTCGTATACCCGCCGCCCAGGCTCGCGGCGAAGGCGAAGCGCTCCGCCAGCGGCGCGGCTGCCAGCGCCTCGGCGCGATTCAGCGCCTTCTCCCGCTGCTCCATCATCCGCTCGTCGTAGAGCGCGGCGACGGCCCAGCCCAAGCGCCCGCCCGAAAGCCGTGCCAGCTCCGCCGCCCGCGGTGGCTCGACGTCCCACCTCGTGCGCAACGACTGCTCGATGAGCGCGGCCGGCGCGCCGCCAAATCCCACGCGGCGCGCGCGAGAGCGAATCGTGTCGGGCAGCAACTCTTCGCGATCGCTGATCAGGATGAAGACGACGTAGGGCGGCGGCTCCTCCAGCGTCTTCAGCAGCGCCGCCGTCGCTTCGCGCCCCAGCGCGTCCGCGGGCTCGATGATGATTACGCGATAGCGCGCCTCATATGGCGCGCGGCTAATGAGATGCTGCACGCGCCGCACCTGGCAGATGCGGATGTCGCGCGAGTCATCGGGCGTGTGCTTGTGATCCTGCTCGTCGCACAGCCCGCCGATGCCCATCATCTCGACATCGGGATGCTGCGCGCCGCCGATGCGCTCGCAGGCGCGGCAGCGGCTGCACGGCGGCTCGTCGCCCGTGCAGTTCAGCAGCTGTGCGAACTGCAGCGCCGCGACGGTCTTGCCGACGTGCTTCGGACCCGCGAACAGGTACGCGTGCGCGACGCGATCGTTCGCGACGGCGCCCTTCAGCACCGCGACCGCCGCATCCTGTCCGACCAGCGTCCAGCTCATCGACGTTATCTTTCTCGCAATCGCTTGAAATACACGATCTCCGGATCGCCCTCGTCCAAATTCTCGATGCGCCCGCTCTGCACGAAGCCCAGCTGCTCGCACAACTGCTGCATCGGCGTGTTCGATTCGTTCGTCGACGTGAACAGCTTCTCGTCCCCGCAGATCGACTCGATGTGGCGCATCAGCGCCGCTCCGATGCCGCGACGCCGCCGCGCCTCATCGACGTGCAGCAACGAAACGAACGGCTGCTCGTAGAACGAACGATCGAACACGGCGTACCCGACGGTCGCACCGCCGTCCGTCGCGACGTAGCACTCGCCCGCCGCGATCGCCCGCTCGATGAACGGCCGTCGATCTGGCGTATCGATCACACGTGGATCGATGGCGCAGACCGCGTCGCAATCATCTGCTCCGGCGAGTCGAATCCGCAGGCTCATCGCCCCATTGCCAGCCGCTCCGCCAGAAAGTCCGGCAGGCCCGCCGCAAGGATCTTCTTCTGCGTCGCCGCGATGTCGTACGCGACGCGATGCCAGATCACGGTTGCGGCGGCCTCATCGTACAGCACGTAGCCGACGCGCGGATCGCCGTCACGCGGCTGTCCCACACTGCCCGGGTTGATGATCAGCCGGCCCTTGCCGAGCCCGAGGCGCGTGCCGTCGCCCGCGCGGTGGAACGTCGCGTCGCGCCCTTCGCGCTCTTCCGCCCAGAACTGCAAGTGCGAATGCCCGATCAGCCCGTACGGCGTCGTCTGTAGCGCGAAGTGCGCGTCCGCCGCTTCCGCATCGAGCAAGTACTCCCAAGCGGGAGCACGCAGGCTGCCGTGGACGAGCGTGAAACTTCCCACACCGAGGGTAGGCGGCAGCGCGCCGAGAAATGCGCGCTCATCATCGGACAACTGCTCGGCGGTCCACAGCGCCGCCTCGGCCGCGACTGGGTTGAACTCCTCGGCATCGATTGCGCCGATCGCTGCCAAATCGTGGTTGCCGGAGACGGCCGTCAGCGGCCGCAGTCGCAGCTCAGCGATCGTCTCCGCCGGCTCCGCGCCGTAGCCGACGATGTCGCCGAGGCACCAAACGCCGTCGATCGCGGCGGCCGCTTCGGCTTGGCGCAGCACTGCCTGAAGCGCGGCGAGGTTGCTGTGCACGTCGGAGAGGATGGCGATGCGCATGGCGAATCCTACCATCAGCCAGCCGGTACGCTATTGCCATGAACGTCAGCGATCTCGGCGAGTTCGGCCTCATCGAGCGCCTGCGCGCCGCGCTTCTACAGGCGCCTTACGACAGGCTGATCGTCGGCATCGGCGACGACGCCGCGGTCTGGCGCAGCGGCGGCGGGTGCACCGTCGCGACGACCGACACAATGGTCGCTGGCGTGCACTTCTTGCCCAGGGCGGTCGCGTGGCGCGACGTTGGCTGGAAAGCCCTCACAACGAACATCAGCGACATCGCCGCGATGGGTGGCACGCCGGCGTTCGCGCTCGTCACGCTCTGCCTCCCGCCCGATACGCCCGTCGCTGCCATCGACGAACTCTACGCCGGCCTGCGCGAATGCGCCGAGGCGTACGGCGTCACGATCGCCGGCGGCGATATCGTCTCAGGGCCCGTCTTCGCGATCACGATCGCCCTTACCGGCGATGCGGCGCTCGATGCAGGGGACGCGCCGCTGCTGCTCCGTCGCGGCGCGGCAAAGGCCGGCGAGATCATCGCTGTCACCGGCCCGCTCGGCGGATCGGCAGGCGGCCTGCGCGCGCTCACCGACGGCTCACCGCTCACCAACGCGCGGTCGCGCCTCATCGAGCGGCACATGCACCCGCAGCCACGCATCGATGCCGGGCGCGCCGCGCTCGAAGCGGGCATCCGCTGCGCGATCGACATCAGCGATGGCCTCGTGCAGGATCTCGGCCATATCTGCGTGGCGAGCAGCGTCGGCGCAGAACTGCATCTCGATCGCGTGCCGCTCGATGGCGATCTTGTCGCCGTATTCGGCGATGACGCTGTCGCGATGGCGGCGACCGGTGGCGAGGACTACGAACTGATCGTCGTCGGCGCTGGGGACGCGGTCGCGCGAGCGTCCGCCGCGCTCGGTACGTCGCTCACGATCGTCGGCTGCATCGTCTCAGGCGCGCCGCTCGTGCGGCTGCTCGACGAGTCGGGCGGCGAAGTAACGCTGCCATCGACGGGCTGGGATCATCTGAAGAAGGATCGCTCGGCATGAGCAACATCATCAAAGCTCCGACACCCGGCGTGACGCGCAAGCTCGGCGAGCGCATCGGTCGCTTGCTGCGCGCCGGCGATGTCGTGTTGCTGTCGGGCGAACTCGGCGCGGGCAAGACCGTGCTCGCGCAGGGCATCGGCCGCGGACTGGGCGTCACCGATCCGATCAAGTCGTCGTCGTTCGTCATCATGAACGAGTACGAAGGCGCGACGCTCCGCCTCTACCACGCCGACCTCTATCGCCTCGAAGATCCGGAGCAGGTAGCCGAGCTGGCGCTCGACGAACTGGCCGAAAAGGGCGTGCTCGTCGTCGAGTGGCCCGAACGCGCGCCGAACGAAATGCCGCTGGAGCACCTGCTCGCGCGCCTCGCCTACGACGGCGCAAAGGCGCGCACGATCGAGATCGAAGGTGTCGGCGCGCGATACGAGGCGTTGGCGCGACGAGCTGAACCCAAATCTAAGTAGCTTCAGCTGCGCCCGTCGCTCGTCTTGCGCCGATCCTGCGTCTCTAGCAATGGGATCTCGCAGCCGCTATTGGATGTGCACCACCGACACGCCCTGCGACCACAGCTCTTCGAGCTTGTAGTACGCGCGTTCGTTGCGCGAAAAGAGATGCACAATCGCTTCGCCGAAGTCGATCAGCACCCAGCCGGAGTCGGGTGTGCCTTCTTTGCGCGACGGGCGGATGCCGTCGTCGCGCAGATCGGTGTCCAGCGATTCGATGAGGGCCGTCATCTGGCGCGGGTTGTCCGCCGTCGCGATGACAAACGTGTCGGTGAAGGTCGAGACCTTGCTGATGTCCATGAGGACGATGTCCTCCGCCTGGCGGTCGGAGAGCAGGTCGGCGATGCGTTGAGCCAGGTCCAGGGACTCCAGTAGTCGTACTCCGTGCTAGGGGGCGGGTGTGGCTGCAGTATATCAGCCTCACGCGATGCCACCGATCGAGAACCTAGAACCCAGGACTTAGAACCACTTGCTCCAGGTTCTGGGTTCCAGGTTCTGGGCTCTAGCCGCAAGCTACACTGACCGCATGAAGAAGCAGCGTGTGGTCGTTGCGATGAGCGGCGGCGTCGATTCGGCGGTGGCGGCGGGCCTGCTCGCCCGTGATGGCTACGAGGTCATCGGCATCACGATGCGCCTCTGGACGCTCGACGACCCGGATGCGCCCGTGGGCAAGAAGCGCTGCTGCTCGGTCGAGGATACCGGCGATGCGCAGCAGGCGGCCGACGCGATCGGCATCCCGCACTACGTGCTCAATATGGAGCGCGAGTTCCACGATCGCGTCATCGACTACTTCGTCGCCGAATACGGACGCGGCCGCACGCCCAATCCCTGCCTCGCTTGCAACGAGCACGTGAAGTTCCGCGCGCTGCTCGATCGCGCCGTCGCGCTGGAGGCCGACTTCCTCGCCACCGGCCACTACGCGCGCATCGAGCACACGCGCGGTCGCTACCGGCTGCGGCGCGCTTTCGATGACGCGAAGGATCAGTCGTACGTGCTCTACACGCTGGGGCAAGCGGAACTCGCGAAGACGCTGTTCCCCGTCGGCGCGTACAGCAAGCCACGTATCCGCGAACTCGCGCACGAGATGGGCCTGCAGCTCGCCGATAAGCCCGACAGCGTCGATATCTGCTTCGTTCCCGACGGCGACTACAAGTCGTTCGTGCGCAAGCGTCTGCCGCAGACCTCCGGCATCGTGCGCGATGCCGACGGCACGCAGATCGGCGAGCACGACGGTGTTGCCGGTTTCACGATCGGCCAGCGCAAGGGCCTCGGTGTAGCCGTCGGTGAGAAGCGCTTCGTCACG